>NZ_AVOF01000104.1:0-8715 GCF_000465935.2 Pseudomonas sp. EGD-AK9 | reverse complement strand
GCGCGCCGAGCGTCTGGCCGCCTGGTTGGCGCGCGAGCTGCAGGCCTAGCACGGCGCGCGCGCAACCCCCGTGGCGCTGGTCTAGGCTTGCTGCAGGCCCACTGCGGAGCGCACAGCATGTCCGACCATCGCACCTACAAGAAGATCGAAATCGTCGGCACCTCCAAGATCAGCATCGAGGACGCCATCCAGAACGCCCTGGCCGAATGCGCCAAGACCGTGCGCAATATGGACTGGTTCGAAGTCATCGACACCCGCGGGCATATCCTCGACGGCAAGGTGGCGCACTACCAGGTCGAGCTCAAGGTCGGCTTTCGTCTGAGCGGTAGCTGATGCCCTGGGCGGCGAGGAAGGCGAGGAAGGCTTCGCGGCTGGAATAGCGCGGTTGGTAGCCGAATTCCTGCTTCAGCCGCTGGTTGGCCAGCACCGGCCGGTAGCGCAGGAAGTCCAGTTGCTCCGGGCCGTACTGGCTCAACCCCAGCGGCTTGAGCAGGCGCAGCGCGCCGCCGAGCAGCGCCGCCGGCAGCGGCCGGTAGGGCTTGCCGAGGATCGCGGCGATTTCCTTGAGGCTCAGCGCGCCGTCGCCGGCCAGGTTGTAGATGCCCTCGCTAGCCTCCTCCAGGCCCTGGCGGATGATGCCGACCACGTCCTGCTCCCAGATGAACACGAAGCGGCTGGCGTGACCGCGCACGCCGAGCACCGCGCGTTTCTTGAACAGGTCGCTGATCGGGTTGTTCAGGCGCTTGCCGAGGATGGTGCCGGGGCGCAGCACCAGTTGGCGCAACTGGGGATGTTCCTCGCGGCAGCGCGCCAGCAGTTGCTCGATCTCCAGCTTGTGCTTGGCGTAGGCGAAATGCGGGTGGCCGCGCAGCGGCTGGTCTTCGTCGATCCACTCGGCGTTGTCCGCGGCGTAGCCGTAGGCGGCGCCGGAGCTGGTCACCACCAGTTGGCGCACGTCGTTGGCGACGGCGCTGTCCACCAGGCATTGGGTGCCGCCGACCTCGATGGCGTGCAGGTGCGCCTCGCTCATGTCGCGCGGCGGGCTGATCACCGTGGCCAGGTGGACGATGGCGTCCGGCTTCCAGCCGCCTACGCAGGCACGCACCTGGGCCGGGCGGCCCATGTCCAGCAGCACCGGCTCGACGTTGGCCTTCAGGCCGCGACTGTCGAGCGGGCGGATGTCGGCGGCGATCAGCGTCCAGTCGGGATGCTGGATGGCCAGCTCGTCGAGCAGCTGATGGCCGATAAAGCCGGCCGCGCCGGTGATCAGAACGCGCATAGCAGTCTCCCGGCGGATCGCGGCATCCGCCCTGGCCCGTTCAACTGCCGAAAGGGCCCCACCGCGACGGGCGTGGCCCCTTGATAAACGGGCCTTGTGGTTATTGTTTGCAGCCCGGCGCCAGGCTAGGCACAGGCTCGCCCTCTGGCAGTGGCGGAACTCGCCAGCGGCCATGGCGATTCACGCCAGCGGGACGAATGGTGTGGCGCCGCGCACAGCCAGGCCGGCCGTGGCTGGCGAGGCGCGGGGGGATCGGGCAAGCTGGCGGGGCTTATTCAGGGAGGATAGTCATGTTCAGGATGCTGCTGGTCTTTCTCGCCATGCTGGCGATAGGCGGTTGCTTCGACAGCACACCGCCGCTCGCCGAGGAGCGCCGCCTGCTGCTCAGCGCTGCGGATTTCGCCGCCTACCAGGCGCCCGCCGCGGGGCGTTACGAGAAGCTGGTGAGCTACGCCGCGCGCAGCATCGACCTCAGCTTCGAGAGCGCCGGCAGCGACTGGTTCTACCTCTACAGCGGCGTCTCGCTCTACCCGCGCGCCAGCGATGCGCTGATGACCAGCTACGCCGAGACCTTCGGCGCCTCGTTCGGCCTGCGCGACAGCGGCCTGGTCGAGCAGGAGCTGGAATTCGAGCTGGAGCTCGCCAGTCGCGCCAGCCTCAAGCTGCTGACCGAGGACGGCGAGCCGGTGGGCAACCTGTTCTATGCCACGGTCGGCAACAAGTCGCTGTTCGCCATCTTCACCGGCGTCTACTTCGAACGGGGCGAAGATTTCTCCGCCTTTATCGCGCCCAAGCTCACCGCATTGCGCGCCCACCGGCACGCCGACCCGCTGCTGAGCTGGGCCGGCAGCAAGCTCGGTTTCGCCGAATGAGCGGCCTCAGCCGAAGAACCAGTAGGTCACGCCGATAGCCGCCACCACCCCGGCCAGTTCGGCCAGCAGGGCGCAGCCCACGGCGTGGCGCACGCGCTGGATGCCGACTGCGCCGAAGTACACCGCCAGCACGTAGAAGGTGGTCTCGGTGCTGCCCTGGACGGTCGCCGCGGCCAGCGCCGCGAAGCTGTCGACGCCGTGGGTCTGCATGGTTTCGATGAGCATGGCGCGCGCCGCACTGCCGGAGAACGGCTTGACCAGCGCGGTGGGCAGGGCGTCGACGAAGCGGGTGTCCCAGCCGCCCCACTCGACCAGCCAGCGAATGCCGTCGAGGCCCAGCTCCAGCGCGCCGGAGGCGCGCAGCACGCCGATCGCGCAGAGCATGGCGACCAGGTAGGGCAACAGGCTCTTGGCCACGTCGAAGCCCTCGCGGGCGCCCTCGACGAACTGTTCGTAGACCGCCACCTTCTTCAGCGCGCCGACCAGCAGGAAGGTCAGGATCACGCCGAACAGGGTCAGGTTGCCGAGCAGCGAGGACAGCGCCGCCAGCGCGGTGGCGCTGAGGCTGGCGAGCAGCGCCATGAAGCCGCCCAGCAGCAGCGCCCCGGGAATCAGGTAGGCCAGCACCACCGGATCCCACAGGCGCAGACGCTGCATCAGCGCCACCGACAGCAGACCGACCAGGGTCGAGGCGCTGGTGGCCAGCAGGATCGGCAGGAACACCAGGGTCGGGTCGGCCGCGCCCTGCTGCACCCGGTACATGAAGATCGACACCGGCAGCAGGGTCAGCGACGAGGCGTTGAGCACCAGGAAGAGGATCTGCGCGTTGCTCGCCGTGGTGCTGCTGGGGTTGAGCTCCTGCAGGCTGCGCATGGCCTTGAGGCCGATCGGCGTGGCGGCGTTGTCCAGGCCCAGGCCGTTGGCGGCGAAGTTCATGGTGATCAGGCCGAGCGCCGGGTGGCCGCGCGGCACCTCCGGCATCAGGCGGGCGAACAGCGGGCCGAGCAGCCGCGCCAGGGCGTCGACCAGGCCGGCTTGTTCGGCGATGCGCAACAGGCCGAGCCATAGGGTCATGGTGCCGAACAGCAGCACCATCACCTCCACCGACAGCTTGGCCATGGCGAACAGGCTCTCGACCATGGCGCCGAACACCGCCGGGTCGCCACCGAGCAGCCAGCGCGAGAAGCCCGCCACCGCCGCCACCAGGAAAAAGCTCAGCCACAGGCCGTTGAGCATGTCGATCCCCCTTAGCTCGAAAGTCGCGGCGCGACGCCTTCCTTGATGGCCTTCTCCTTACGGGAGAAGGTGGCGCGAGGCGCCGGATGAGGGAGGGCATGCCGTTATGGCGGGGGATGATAACGCGGCGACGGCCGGCGAGGGGCCGTCGTCGTGTGCCTCAGAACCAGTTGGGGTCTTTGCGCAGCTGTTCCTCGAGCAGCCGGCGCACTTCCTCGTCCGGCTCGCCCAGCCAGCGCAGGCTGGCGTGCTCGCTCGGCGCGCGGTCTTCCGGCAGGTTCTCGGGCACCTGCACGTAGAGCGCGTAGGCGTTGTCCTTGTCCCAGTCGAAGGCGAGGTACAGGCGTTGGTTGAAGCAGTTGTGCGCCTCGCACAGCTGGCCGACCAGGAAGCGGTCGCTGGCGCTTTCCACCGCCTGCATCGGCGTCGACGGGCCGCTGAGGTTCATCAGCCAGTCGGGCAGGCGCTGCTCCTCCTGCACCAACTCCTGCCAGGCGGCGCGGTACCCGGCGTCGCTGCTCAGCAACTCGCCCGGATGCAGGTGCGCGTCGCGGTCGGCGGCCTGGGCCGCCAGGGCGCCGCCCAGCAACAGGGCGGCGGCGATGGCATGAATGCGCATGCAGACCTCCTTACAGACGGGGGCGACGGCCCATGACGAACGAGATGATGAACAGCACCAGGAACACCACGAACAGAATCTTGGCGATGCCCGCAGCGGTGCCGGCGATGCCGCCGAAGCCCAGCACGGCGGCGACGATGGCGATGATCAGAAAGGTCAGTGCCCAGCTCAACATGGCGTTTCTCCCGTTGCGATGAAGGCGGATGGCGCGGGTTCGCACACCTCCGGCCTTTTCTTGGCGTTGCGAGCGGAACGAGTCCGGTCACCCGCCAGGGTCGTTGCACCGCCCGTGCCAGTTCCTGGTCCAGGGTAAAAATCTTGAAAATCAGCGGCTTGCGATATCCGGGAAATGACGGCGGCGGGCATCCTGCCCGATGCGCCCGGCGGCGGCCGTGCAATTTGCCCGACAGCCCAGGCGCCACGCCGCCTGCACGGCCGCCAGAGTGGTCGCCCGCCGACCGCTCAGTCGGTATACTCGCAGCGCCCGCGTACCACGCGGGTTCCGCGCCCAGAACAACAACCGCGCCGCGAGCCTCGAGCCGATGAACGACTACGAACAGGAAGACCCGATCCCCCAAGGCGACCTGGCCTTGCAGATCACCGCGCTGCCACGCGAGACCAATGGTTTCGGCGATATCTACGGCGGCTGGCTGGTGTCGCAGATGGACCTGGCCGGCACCGCCATGGCCAGCAAGGTCGCCGGCGGCCGCGTGGCCACCGTGGCCATCGACCGCATGGCCTTCCTGGTGCCGGTGGCGGTGGGCGCGCAGCTGTCGTTCTATACCCAGGCCCTGGAAGTGGGGCGCAGCTCGATCCAGATGATGGTCGAGGTGTGGAGCGACGACCCCTTGTCCAACGAATGGCGCAAGGTCACCGAGGCGGTGTTCGTCTTCGTCGCCATCGACGGCAGCGGCCGTACCCGCCCGGTACCGCCACGCCGCGGTTGAGCGCAACGGCCGAACCAATGAAAACGCCGGCTAGCAGCCGGCGTTTTGCTGTGCGCTGAACGCTTAGCCGCGGATGTTGTAGATGTCCTTCTCGTTGAGCTCCGCGTAGTCGTACAGGCGCTTGAGGTAGGCCTTCTGGTGTTCCCAGACCTTGGTCGCGGCCGGGTCGGCGGCGGCGCTGGCGTCGACCACCTCGGCGGCGACCTCCTTCAGGCGGGCCAGCACCTCGTCCGGCAGGCGGCGTACGTCCACGCCGTCGGCCTTGAGCTGCTCCAGGGCTTCCATGTTCTTGGCGTTGTAGTCGTCGAGCATGTCGCCGTTCACGTCGCGGGCGGCGGCGCGCACGATGGCCTTGAGGTCGGCCGGCAGGGTCTCCCAGGCCTTGAGGTTGACGTCCAGCTCGAACAGTACGCTCGGCTCCTGCCAGCCCGGGGTGTAGTAGTACTTGGCCGCCTTGTGCAGGCCCAGGGCCAGGTCGTTGTACGGGCCGATCCACTCGGTGGCGTCGATGGCGCCGGTCTGCATGGCAGTGAAGATCTCGCCGGCCGGCATGTTGACCACGGTGCCGCCCATCTTGGTCAGCACTTCGCCGCCCAGGCCCGGGGTGCGCATCTTCAGGCCCTTGAAGTCTTCGACCGAGTTGATTTCCTTGTTGAACCAGCCGGCGGTCTGTACGCCGGTGTTGCCGCAGGCCATCGGCAGCACGCCGAACGGCTTGTACACCTCTTCCCACAGCTGCTGACCGCCGCCGCGGTGCAGCCAGGCGTTCATTTCCTGGGCGTTGGGGCCGAACGGCGAGGCGCAGAAGAACTGCGCGGCCGGCACCTTGCCTTTCCAGTAATACGGCGCACCGTGACCCATCTCGGCGGTGCCGCGGGAGACTGCATCGAACACTTCCAAGGCCGGCACCAGTTCGCCGGCGGCGTAGACCTTGACTTTCAGGCGGCCGTTGCTCATCTCCTCGACCAGCTTGGCGAAGCGCTCGGCCCCCACGCCGACGCCGGGGAAGTTCTTCGGCCAGGAGGTGACCATCTTCCAGTTGAAGGTCTGGGAACTCGAGCCCTCTTGGGGTGCGGCGGTGGTGCCGGCTTCTTCTTTACAGCCCGCCAGTGCGGTGGCTGCGAGGCCGACGCCTGCTGCGGCGAGTATGTCGCGACGTTTCATGCAATGCTCCTTCTTGTTGTATTGGTCTGACCACGGGATCGCCGAAGGTAGACCGGGCGTGAATAACATAGGGGGTCGTGACCCTCAAGCCTAGCTGCTACGACTAAAGTTGTATGAGCATTGCTGCATTGCCAGCAGCCTGCCTAGAATCGCCGGCCCTCGACCCACAAGGTTGCGGGAGGCGTGGCGTACGGCCGACCGGGCCGGCGTCCTGTCCCCTACCCAATAACGATAAAGGACTCACTATGTCCGACAAGCCATCGCTTCCCCTCGCGCTTGCGTACCTGATCGATGCTCTCAACGCCTGGTTCGGCAAGGCCTGCGCCTGGCTGACCCTGTTCCTGGTGCTCGGCACTGCCGTGGTCGTGGTGCTGCGCTACGGCTTCGGCATCGGCGCCACCGCCCTGCAGGAAGCCGTGCTCTACGCCCATGCCCTGGTGTTCATGGGCGCCACCGCCTGGGTGCTGCAGCGCAATGGCCACGTACGCGTGGACATCTTCTTCCAGAACTTCAGCGGCCGCCGCCAGGCCCTGGTGGAAATCCTCGGCAACCTGCTGTTCCTGCTGCCGGTGTGCCTGTTCCTCGGCTGGGCCAGCTGGGACTACGTGAGCAATTCCTGGGCGACCCTGGAGGCGTCCAGCGAGTCCGGCGGCCTCAAGTTCGTCTACCTGCAGAAGAGCATCATCCTGGTGCTGGTGGTCAGCCTGGTGCTGCAAGGCATCGCCAACCTGATCAAGGCGCTCTACGTCATCAGCGGTCGCCTGCCGGCTCCGGAGGTGAAGCATGGCTGAGTTGATGGCGATTCTGCTGTTCGTCAGCATCTGCCTGGCCTTGATGGCCGGCTATCCGGTGGCCTTCACCCTGGGCGGCGTGTCGCTGCTGTTCGCTGGCATCGGCGTGCTCACCGGCACCTTCGACGCCGGCTACCTCAGCGCCCTGCCCAACCGCCTGTTCGGCATCATGAACAACCAGACCATGCTGGCGGTGCCGCTGTTCGTGTTCATGGGGGTGATGCTGGAACGCTCGCGGGTGGCCGAAGACCTGCTCGAGTCGATGTCGCGCCTGTTCGGCACCCTGCGCGGCGGCCTGGCGATCTCGGTGTGCGTGGTCGGCGCCCTGCTGGCCGCCAGCACCGGTATCGTCGGCGCCACCGTGGTGACCATGGGCCTGCTGGCGCTGCCGACCATGCTGCGCCGCGGCTACGACCCGGCCATCGCCACCGGCACCCTGGCCGCCACCGGCACCCTGGGGCAGATCATCCCGCCGTCGATCGTCCTGGTGCTGCTCGGCGACGTGATGTCCAGCGCCTATCAGCAGGCACAGCTGAAGATGGGCATCTTCTCGCCGAAGACGGTGTCGGTCGGCGACCTGTTCGTCGGCGCGCTGATTCCCGGGCTGCTGCTGGTCGGCCTGTACATCCTCTACATCATCGCCGTCGCCATTATTCAGCCGAAGAAGCTGCCGGCGCTGCCGCAGGAGGAGCTGGGCCCGATCGAGTGGGGCAAGCTGATCAAGGCGCTGGTACCGCCGCTGATCCTGATCGGCGCGGTGCTCGGCTCGATCCTCGCCGGCTACGCCACGCCCACCGAGGCAGCCGCCCTCGGCGCCGTCGGCGCCATGCTGCTGGCGCTGAGCAAGAACAAGCTGAACTTCGGCCAGTTGCGCGAGGTGGCCTATGGCACCACCGAGATCAGCGCCATGGTCTTCATGATCCTGATCGGCGCCTCGCTGTTCTCCCTGGTGTTCCGCGGCTTCGGCGGCGAGGCGCTGATCGAGGACGTGTTCGCCCAACTGCCCGGCGGCGTACTCGGCGCCTTCTTCCTGGTGATGCTGGTGATCTTCCTGCTCGGCTTCATCCTCGACTTCATCGAGATCACCTTCGTGGTGGTGCCGATCGTCGGGCCGGTGCTGCTGGCCATGGGCCTCGACCCGATCTGGCTGGGGGTGATGATCGCGCTGAACCTGCAGACCTCCTTCCTCACCCCACCATTCGGTTTCGCCCTGTTCTACCTGCGCGGGGTGACGCCGAAATCGGTGGCCACCAGCACCATCTACAAGGGGGTGGTGCCGTTCATCCTGATTCAGATTCTGCTGCTGGTGATCGCCTACATCTTCCCGGGGCTGATTACCTGGCTGCCGGAACAGGTCTACGGCAAGTAGCGCCTCGGCACTGGGCGACAAGGGGCGGGACCGGCGACGGTACCCGCCCCTCGTTTTTGGAGGAACTGGCGCAGACCCCGCAGCGGGGGCATGGGGAGGCTGCGTTGCTCAGTTCAGGCGCATCCAGTACTTGCGCTCCTGGTAGCCGAGCACGATGCCGTCGCGGGTGATGAACTGCAGGCGCAATTCCGCATTGAGACGATCACCCTCGCGCAGGGTGCGGCCGCCGGCGCGGATGAAGCGGGCGCTGGCGTCCGAGGAATAGACGTGGGCGTTGATGCCCAGCTCGCGCAGCTGGCGCTGCACGCCGGAGGGCAGGCCCTTCCAGTGGGCGACGTCGCGCAGGCGCGGATCCGCCGGGACGGACTCGTCGGCATCGTGGCGCTGCGGGATCTCCGGCGCGCGGCTCGGGGCGGTGGCGAGCACGCTGGGCACGGG
>NZ_AVOF01000103.1:0-8757 GCF_000465935.2 Pseudomonas sp. EGD-AK9 | reverse complement strand
CGGCGCGCGCCGCACGCGGCGCTGGCCGGCGCTGTAGACCCAGGACAGACGCGGCTCGGCGACCTGGTCGAGGGTCTCGTGCACCAGCACCACCTCGCCGACCATGCGCGCCGGCGCGGTGAGCTTGTGGCTGTAGTAGTAGAGGATGTTGCGCGCCTTGTCGGGCGCCTGGCCCTGCACCGCCTCGCCACGGGTGAAGTACTGCTGGGTGGTCATGACGGTGTAGGCGCCGTCCTTCTGCGGCGCGGCACTGTCGGTGATCAGGCTGAAGCTGGGGTTGCGGTTGCGCGTGAGGTGGTTCCACAGCACTTCCAGGCCGTTCTGCGGAATGGGAAAGGCCACCACGCTAGCGAAACCTTCCACGCCGTTGCCGCCATTGCTCAGCTTGGCGTTGACCGCGTTGCGCGCGGCCGCCTGGGCCACGGACTCGGAGATCGCCACGCTGCGGTGGCTGGGGTAGACCGGCAGCCGGTAGCTGTCCGGGAAACGCCGGAGCAGGGCGATCTGGCCGGGGCTGAGGTGCTCCTGGTGCTGGGTGTAGTTGCTCGCATCGATGGTCAGCAGCGGCTGCTCATCGGCGAACGGATCGGCCGGTATGCCGTTGGCCAGCAGCCTCAGGTTGGCCTTGGCCAGGCCGCCGTCCCAGGCGGGGATGCGCCCGTCGGCGCTGGCGGCGCGCTCGGCGCCGATGGGGGTCAGGGTGGTTTGCAGCTGCGCCGCTTGTTCGGCGGTCACGGCTGCCAGGGCCGAGCCGGCCAGCAGCAGGGTGCAGAGCAGGGCGCCGCCGCGCAGCAGGGTTTTGGTGTGGTTCATCAGGGACTCCGCTTAGAAATTGACGCCCAGGCTGATCGAGACGAAGTCGCGATCACCGCGGGTGCCGTAGTCGCCGTCGATATAGTCGGTGTACGCCAGGCTGGTGTTGTAGGTGTTGTTCAGCGTGGCATCGAGGCCGAGGCTGATGGCCTTGGAGCCTTCGCTGAAGGCCGAGCCTTCGCCGGGGCCGTTGCCGTCGACGTCGTGCTGCCAGGACAGGCTGGGGCGCAGGTCGATGCCGGCGATGGCGTTGGCATAGCTCCAGGTGGCGCGCAGCCGGTAGCCCCAGGAGAAGGCGGTGAGGAAACCTTGGTCGTTGCAGTGCTCGGGCGTCTTCGAGATGGACGCGCAGGCGCCGCTGGCGAGGATGCCGTTGCCGAAGGTGCCGTTGCGCCCGTAGCGCGGGCCGAACTTGCCTTCCAGGCCGCCGACCCAGGTGCCGCCGACCTCGCCGACCAGCACCAGCTGATCGGCGCCCATCACCTGGCTGAAGGAATGGGTGGCGGTGGCCTGGGCCTGGGTCACCTCCTTGCGCAGGTAGCCGTTGAACAGGCTGTCGGCCTGCGCCGGGCGGATGCCTTTGGCGACCAGCGGCGAACGCGTGGCGTCGTTGAGCAGCGACTGGATAACGTCGGTGCCGTTGAACTGGATCGGCATGTTCGGCCGGTAGCTGACCTCGCCCTGCAACGCCGTGCCGGTGCGCAGGTTGGTGGAGAAGGTCAGGCCGTACAGGCGGATGTCCTCGGGGTACTGCACCACGTACTGCGAGGTGCCCAGGCGCAGGGCGTTGTCCAGCGCGTTGCCGAATACCGGGCTGTTGTAGTACGGACTGCTGATGGTGCCCAGATAGGGCAGGCGGCTGTGGTAGTTGGCCAGGTAAGCGCCGAACTCGGTATCCAGCTCGGCGGCGAACCAGCGCAGCGACAGGCCCCACTGGCCGCCGTTGCGGGCGTCCTGGTCCTGGCCGCGGGGGATGCGGATGCCCTCGTCGGTGAGGTTGACGCCGAACGGCGTCAGCGCCGCCACCGCCGCCGGGATGCCGGTCAGCACGCTGCCGACGTCGAGGCCATCGCAGCCGTCGGCCATGAAGTCGTTGCTGGAGAAGAAGGTGCCGCAGTTGT
Source organism: Pseudomonas sp. EGD-AK9 (assembly GCF_000465935.2). NCBI lineage: Bacteria > Pseudomonadati > Pseudomonadota > Gammaproteobacteria > Pseudomonadales > Pseudomonadaceae > Pseudomonas > Pseudomonas sp. EGD-AK9. The sequence goes on along the minus strand of NZ_AVOF01000103.1, from coordinate 6,823 downwards.
CGAGCTGGGTCTGCTCCCAGTCCAGCTGGTAGAAGAAGTCGCCGGAGAGCGCGTCGCTGAGGTTCTGCGACAGGTAGAACATGTTCACCGGCACCAGGCCTTCCTTGACCTCGGCGCCGGGCCGGCGCAGCGCCGACAGGTTGTAGGGGTTGACCGTGTTGAGCCCGCCCTGGATGAAGGTGCTCTCGCCCCAGTTCACCACCTGCTTGCCCAGGCGGGCCGAGCCGGGCTGATCGGCGACGGCGTAGTTGTAGTAGACGAAGGCGTCGAGCAGCTCGGCGCCGGCCGATTTCGCCGAGCGCTTGCGGTTGTTGTCGACCACGTCCTTGAACGGCTGCTCGCGGTCGCGCAGCACGTAGTCGTACCAGTAGCTGCCGCGCAGGAAGGCGCCGAAGTCGCCATGGCGCAGCTCCAGGTCGTGGGTGCCCTTGAAGATGCCGGAGAAGGCGTCGCCTGCGCCGAAATTGCGCCGACCGTCGTCGCCGCTGGCACTCTGCATCAGCTTCGGGTCGGGATTGGCGGTGGCGATGCTGGTGCCGATCGACAGCGAAGAATCCAGCTGGGCTTCGAGTTCGCCAAACTGGAAGTTCGCCGCGGCGGCCGAGCCGATCAGGCAGCTCAACGGCAACAGCAGATAAGGGGGCTTGATAAAGCCCGATGCTTTGCATCTCATCACTCATTATCCTCTTTGTTGTCGAGTGAATAGTTAAGTTGTGGGTGCGCTGTCGATAAGTTGGTCCGGACAATATTCGGGGTGAACGTTTAATTCGTCTGGCGATATAGGGCAGGCCGCGAATTAATTGTCCCGGTGGAAAAACTTAATGTTTCGCGCGGTAACTCTGGGTAGTGCCTACTCCCTGGATGGCGGTGTTTCGGCGATACTAGGGGCGCCTGAAAAAGCCGACAAATAGTGTCTTCGGATAGTTGCCATAACGCTTCGGCATAGCCAGAGAGAACCGCATGACCCTCAAGCAGCTCCGCTACCTGATCGCCATTGCCGAGGCCGGCAGCTTCTCCGCCGCCGCACGCCGCGCCTATATCGCCCAGCCGGCCCTGAGCCGGCAGATCGGCCTGCTGGAGAGCGAGCTGGAGATGCAGCTGCTGGAGCGCCAGCACGACGGCGTGGCGTTGACCGACGCCGGGCGCCGGCTCTACGAGGTGGCCCGCTCGGTGGTGCAGAAACTCGATTCGGTGAAGGACGAGCTGGCGTCGACCCGCGGCGACCCCAGGGGCCACGTGTCCATCTCGATTCCGGCCACGGTCTCGGCGCTGCTGCTGCCGGAGATCATCCGCCGGGCCTCGGACAAGTTCCCCGGCATCAGCCTGACCATCTGCGACGGCCTGACCCGCGAAGGCGGCCAGTCCATCGAGCTGGGCAAGGTGGATTTCGGCGTGGTGCCCAACGCCGAGGAGCTGGAGCACGTGATCGCCGAGCCGATCTTCACCGAGGACCTGTACTGGGTAGGGCCGGGTTCGAGCGCCGAGAGCGGCACGCCGATCAGCCTGGCCGAGGCCGGCGCCACGCGCCTGGTGATGGCGCCGCGGGCCCTGCACCTGCGCCGGCGTATCGAGCAGGCGGCGATGGAGGCGGGGGTGACGCTCAACGTGGTCTACGAGCAGCAATCCGCGCCGGGGATCGCCAGCCTGGTGCGCCATGGGCTGGCGGCGACCATCTGCAACTGGCCGCCGCTGGAGGAATTGTTCGAGTCCACCGCGGCGCGGCTGATCGTCGAGCCGCGCATCACCCGCACCGTGTCCATCGCCTACTCGGTGCACAAGCCGCTGTCTTTCGCGGCCTCGTGCATGCGCGATCTGGTGCGCGGGCTGCTGCTCGATGCGGTGGGCGACGGCCGCTGGCGCGGCAGCCTGATCGAGCGCAGCCCGGAGGAGTCGGATCAGGCCCGCGAACAGGCGCCGGACACCGCTTCCTGAGCCAGCAGGCGCTGGCGCGAGCGCTGCGGGTTCATGCTCACCAGGCCGATCAGGCCCGCCACCACCAGCACGCCGCCGCACACCAGAAAGCCCTGGGCATAGCCCAGCGGATGCGCGGCGCCGGCGCCCTGTACCAGCATGCCGGTGATCACCGGCGCCGACAGGCCGGCCAGCGAGGCCACCGCGTTGCCGATGGCGAGGATGCCGCCGCGCTGGCTGCTGGGGGTGAACTCGCCGAGCATGGCCGGGCCCACCGAGTACATCACCAGCGCCAGGCCGCCGCTCAGGGTCAGGCAGGCGACGCGGGTGGCGACCGACAGCTCGGTGAGGATCAGCGAGGCCGACAGCAGGCCGCTGGCGATCAGGCACACCGAGACGAAGGCGCCGCGCGCCACCCGCGAGGAGTAGCCGCTGCGCAGCAGACGTTGCGACAGCCAGGCCATGAACAGGCTGAGCGGGGTGGTCACCACCACGAACATGACGAAGATGTGCCCGGTCTTCAGCGGGTCGATGCCCAGGCCGATCTCCAGGTAGCTGGGCACCCAGGTCAGGGTCAGCGCCAGCGACCAGTTGGCGGCGAAGTGGCAGAGGTAGTTGCCCAGCACGCTGCCGTCGCTGAGCAGGCGGCGGTAGGGCAGGCGCTCGCCATCCGGCGCCAGCTGGCCGGCCCGCAGGCTGTCGAGGCTGCCTTCGCGGCCGAAACGCAGCCACAGCACGCACCAGACCGCGCCGATGGCGGCCAGCACCGCGAAGTTGACCCGCCAGCCGTAGTTCAGGCTGATCCAGGGAATCATCGCGCCGGCCACCAGCAGGCCCATGGCGCTGCCGGAATGCAGCAGGGCCACCGGCAGGCTGCGGCGGTCGTTGGGGAACCACTTGTACAGCGCGTGGGTGGCCACCGGCGAGGCGGGGCCCTCGCCGATGCCGAGCAGCACGCGGCAGGCGACGATCATCCACAGCGAGCTGGCGAACAGCATGGGCAGCTGGATCAGCGACCAGAACAGGCCCATGCCCAGCAGCAGGGTGCGGGTCGGCCGGCGGTTGGCGAGAAAGCCGCCGATCACCGCGGAAATGGCGAAGAACCAGTGCAGGGCGCCGCCGATCAGGCCGAACTCGGTCGGGGTCAGGCCCAGTTCCTGGGTCATGGGCACGGCCACCAGGCCGATCACCACCTTGTCGAGGAAGTTGACCAGCATCATGAAGGCCAGCAGGAAGGCGATGGTCCAGGCGGTGCGAGGGTGGAAGGCAGGGGCGTCGCGAGTCATGGGGGTAATCTCTGATCTTGTTGTTATGGAAAAAGGCCCGCCCCGCGTGGGGGGCGGGCCTGTCCTGCCGCCCTTAGCCGGGCATCAGGATGCCCTTGGCAATGGTATTGCGCTGGATTTCGCTGGTGCCGGTGAGTACCCGCATCATACGCGTGGCGCGGAACAGCCACTCGACCGGATGGCCCTTGATCAACCCTGCGCCGCCGTGGACCTGAACCGCCTTGTCGGCGATGCGGAAGGCGGTTTCCGAGGCGAACAGCTTGCACATCGGCGCCTGCAGCTTGATGTCGCCGCCGGCGTCGTTCAGCGCGGCGGTGGCGTACATCATGCTGCGCGCGGCGTACAGCTCGGTGGCCATGTCGGCGAGCTGGTGGTTGATGGCCTGGAACATGGCGATCGGCTGGCCGAACTGCTTGCGCGTGCGGGCATGTTCGAGCGACAGGTTCAGCGCCAGGCCGGCCATGCCGAGCATGGTCGGGCAATGCAGCAGGCGGTTGAGGGTGATGCGGCCCATGGCCAGCTTGAAGCCTTCGCCTTCCTCGCCGATGCGGTTGTCCACCGGCACCCGCACGTCCTTGAGCAGGATGTTGCCATGGGCGCCGCCGCCGGACATCACCGCGTAGTCGCTGTCCACCCGCACGCCGTCTGCCGCCAGGTCGACGAAGAAGGCCGAGATGCCCTGGGCACCACGGCCGGGCTCGGTCACCGCGAGCAGCACGGCGAGGTCGGCATAGGGCGCGCCGGAGATGTAGCGCTTGGCGCCGTTGAGCACATAGTGCTCGCCGTCGCGGCGCGCGGTGGTGCCGATGGCGCTGGCATCGGAGCCGGCCTCGGCCTCGGTAAGGGCGAAGCACACGGCCTTGTCCGCCGCACACACCGGGCGCAGGAAGGCGTCGACCTGGTAGGCGCTGGCCACCTTGAACAAATGGCCGATGCGCGGTGGCCCGGACAGCTCGCCGAGCACGTGCGCGGCCAGCGGCGAGCCGCTGAGCGCCGCCGCCTCCTTCACCGCGCACAGTTCGGCGACACTGAGCCCGGCGCCGCCGAGGCTTTCCGGCAGCATGGCGTTGTAGAAACCCAGTTCGCAGGAACGCTTCCACAGGTCGCGCAGCAGCGGCCTGGGCACCGGTTCGCCCCAGAGGATGCCCTCGCGTTGCGCCAGCGGGGCGACCTCGTCGCGGATAAAGGCCTTGAGCCCGTCGATCAGTTGGCTGGCCTTGGCACTTGGTTCGATCATGTTGAACTCTCCCATCAGATGCGGCGGTCGGTGTTTTGCCAGTAGGCTTCGCGGATCAGGCGGCGCACCACCTTGCCGTTGGGGTTCTTCGGCAGCTCTTGGACGAAGTCCACCGCGCGCGGTTTCTTGAAGCTGGCCAGGCTGCGGCCGCAGTGCTCGATGACGGCCTCGGCGCTCAGGCTCGCGCCCGGTTTGAGCACCACCACGGCGCGCACGGCCTCGCCCCATTGCTCGTCGGGCACGCCGACCACCGCCGCCTCGAACACCTGGGGCAGGCTGTAGAGCACCTGCTCCACTTCGGTGGGGTAGATGTTGAAGCCGCCGGAAATGATCATTTCCTTCTTGCGGTCGACGATGAACAGGTAACCGCGCGCGTCCACCGTGGCCAGGTCGCCGGTGAGGTAGTAGCCGTCGCGCATCACCTCGGCGGTGAGCTCAGGCGCCTGCCAGTAGCCCTGCATGATGTCCGGGCCCTTGACCACGATCTCGCCGATCTCGCCGGGCTTCACGTCTTCGAAGTGTTCGTTGACCACCCGCAGGTCGGTCTCGAAATAGCAGCGGCCGCAGGAGGCCAGGCGGCTGAAGTCGCCGTCCTCGATCAGGTGGTCCTGCTCGGTCAGCACGGTGACCAGCGAGCAGGTCTCGCCGGCGCCGTAGCCCTGGGCCAGGATCGGCCCGAACACCGCGATGGCGCGCTTGACCAGCGCCGGCGCCATGGGCGCGGCGCCGTACATCACCAGGCGCAGACTGGACAGGTCGAAGCGCTCGACCTCGGGGAAGTTGACCAGCCGATTGATCATCGCCGGCACCAGGAACAGCCGGGTCACCCGTTCGCGCTCGATGGTCTCCAGCAACAGGCGGTCGTCGTAGCGCTCCAGCAGCAGGTTGCAGGCGCCGACCGCCAGCAGCGGCATGATCTGCATGCCGCTGGCGTGGGTGATCGGCCCGACATGGGCCATCACGTCGCCCGGTGCGGCGCGGCGGGTGGGGCTGGCGATGCTCTTGCGGATCAGCGCCTTGCGGTTGCCGAAGGTCAGCATGGCGGCCTTGAGCACCCCGGAGCTGCCGGAGGTGTAATGCAGCACGGCCAGGGCGTCGTCGGCCGGGTCGCTGTGCACCGGCGCCTCGCTGCCGCGCGCCAGTAGCGTGGAATAGGCGATATCGCCGGCCTCGTCGTCGAGCGAGACGATCCAGCGCAGCCGTGGGAGCTCCTCGCGGCGGTCGTGCAAGGCGGCGGCGAAGCGCCCCTCGACTATGGCCGCCTGGCTGTGCGAGTCGTTGAGGATCTGCACGATCTCGTCCAGGGACAGGCGGGCGTTGACCGGCACCTTGACCATGGCGGTCTTGTACAGGGCGATTTCCGCCTCGACCAGCTCGACCCGGTTCAGCGCCAATATGGCCAGATGCGCACCGGGCTGCAGGCCGAGCTCGAACAAGCCCGAGGCCAACCTGTTGGTGCGAAGTTCCAGTTGCGCGAAGTTGATGCGCTGTTTGTTATCGACGAGTGCCTCATGGTCTGGCCAATAAAGTGCACTGCGGTTGATGATTTTTCCGAGGTTCAATTTGTTGTTCTCATCGGCTGGACAATGTTCGCCGATGCTAGCCAGGCAAGTTCGTCGATAACTAATACAAGAGTTCGATGCAGCCCATATCGTTATTGGATGGCGACAGATATAACGCCAACCGGCGCTAACTTACCGTGCGGCAAGAGTGTCCGGGGACGTGCTGAAAATGCCCTGTACCGTCACTCCCGCGACGACGGGAGCCCAGCTACCAGGCCGGTTGTGGATCAGGTCAGCGCAAGCGCTGTTCAGCGATAAAGCTGCGCTCCCGCCTGCGCGGGAATGACGACTATTTCAGCGGAGGGGCCGGCCGATGCATTGGCCCTGCATCGGCGGCCAAGCGGCCGCTCGTAGGCTGCGCCGCGCGCACCAACGGCTGGTGCGCACGGTTTCGGCCGGGCTGGATGGGGTATGAACGGCGTTACAGCACTTCGAACAGACCGGCCGCGCCCATGCCGCCGCCCACGCACATGGTCACCACGACGAACTTCACGCCGCGGCGCTTGCCCTCCAGCAGTGCGTGGCCGACCATGCGCGCGCCGCTCATGCCGTAAGGGTGGCCGATGGCGATGGCGCCGCCGTTGACGTTGAGCTTGCTCGGGTCGATGCCGAGTCGTTCGGCGCAGTACAGCACCTGGCAGGCGAAGGCTTCGTTGAGTTCCCACAGGCCGATGTCGTCGACCCTCAGGCCATGCTGCCTGAGTAGCTTGGGCACGGCGAACACCGGGCCGATGCCCATTTCCTCCGGCGCCAGGCCGGCCACGGCGATGCCGCGATAGAGGCCGAGCGGGGCGACGTCGTGGCGGGCGGCCAGGCTGCCGCTCACC
>NZ_AVOF01000102.1:0-8771 GCF_000465935.2 Pseudomonas sp. EGD-AK9 | reverse complement strand
GTTCAGGGTGGTGGCGCTGGAGAGGATCTTCGCCCCGCTGCGCCTGACCCGCTGCAGCAGCGCCTCCTCCGGCAGGCCGAAATGAAAGCTGACCACCGCCGGACGGAACTCCTCCACCAGCGCCGCCGCCTCTTCGTTGAACGGCAGACGCCCCGGGCCGCCGGCGATGGCGGCCGGATCCAGGCCCAGCTCGTCATAGTAGGGCGCCAGCGCCTCGCGCCAGGTCGCCTCGCGGGCCGCATCCGGCGCGGGCGGCACATGGCTGAAGAAGTTCAGGTTGAACGGGCCCTTGGTCAGGGCGCGCAGCGCCTGCAGCTCCTGGCGCAGTGCGGCGGGCGTGAGCATGGCGCAGGGAATCGAGCCGAGGCCGCCGGCCTGGCACACGGCGGCGGCCAGGCGATGGTTCTGCGAGCCGGCCATCGGGGCCTGGATCAGGGGCAGGTCAGTGTCGAGCAGGGCGGTGAGAGACATGGGATGGCTCCATTTCAGCGATGGATCGTGGTTCGGACACCTGCCAGGCCCACAACAGGGCCCAGAGCAATGCCGCCGTGCCGATAAGGAAGCTGCTCGTGAGGCTATGGCCAGCGGCAGTCCAGTGCTGCACCAGCCAGGGGCCGAGCAACTGGCTGCCGCTGTACAGACTGATCAGCAGGGCGGCCAGGCGCAAGCCCTGGTCCGGGTTGAGGGCACGGGCCAGACGCTGGGTCAGCAATACGGTGCCGAGGAAGGTGCCGCCCACCAGCAGGGCGCAGGCCAGCACGCCGACGGGGCCGGGCAGCAGGATCGGCATGGCCACACCGAGCAGTTGCAGCAGGTAGTTGGCCAGCAGGGCGCGGCGGTCGCCCAGCCAGGCACCGGCCTGGTTCCACAGGCTCGCCGAGATCAGGCAGGCGAGCGCCGTCCACCACCAGTTGCCGACCAGTAGCGGATGACCGGCGGGCAGCTGTTCGCGAGCCAGGGCCGGCAGAAAGGTCAGCGGCAGGATGTAACCCAGGCCTGCCCCCAGATAGGCCATCAGCAACGCCAGATTGTGGCTGCCGAGCAGTGCGCCACGGGCGGTCGCAGGGGACTTGTCGGGCAGGTCCCGCGCCAGGCGCCTTAGCATCGGGGCGCAGAGCAGCGCCAAAGGCAGGGCGCACAGGGCGATCGGCAGCCAGCGCAGCGGCCCGTGCCAGGGCGTGATGGCCACCAGCAGGCCGCACAGCAACATGCCGCCGCCCAAGCCCAGATAGACCAGACCGCTGAGCGCCGTGGCCTGGCGCAGGGCCAGCCATTCCAGCACCAGCGCCGGGGCAAGGACGAACACCACGCCGTTGCTGATGCCATTGGTCAGGCGCAGGGCAGCCAGCAGGGCGATGTCCTGCGTGAAGACCTGGGCCAGGGTCAGGCCGGCATTGATCAGTAGGGCCGCCGGCAGGCCGAGGCGCAAGCCGCGCGGGTTGGCCATGGGCAGCGCGAGCAGGGCGCCGAGCAGGTAGCCGAGGTAGTTCCAGGTCGCCAGTTGGGCGCCTTGGCTCAGGTCGAACAGGCCGTCGTCGAGCAGCAGGGGCAGCAGCGGGGTATAGGCGAAGCGGCCGAGCGCGTGCACGACCACCAGCGCCAGGGCGGCGGCGAGCAACGCAGTGAGGTGGGCGCGGTCACATCTGGGCATAGGGCCTCCGGTCGTGCTGCGCACCTTAGTCGTTGTCGCTGACCGATCGTTAGTGAAAAATACTGCTTTCATTTTTCACTTTTGGTGATGTTCATGGGCGCCTGGCAGCGACTCAATCCGCAGTTGTTCCGCTATTTCCTCGCCGTGGCGCGCGAGGGCTCGCTGAGCGCCGCCGGCCTGCGCCTGAGCTGCGTGCCGTCGAACGTCTCGGCGCGTCTGCGCCAGCTGGAGCAGCAACTCGACACCCGGTTGTTCCTGCGTCAGGGCCAGCGCCTGCGTCTGACCCCGGCCGGCGAGCGCCTGCTGCCCCACGCCGAGCATCTGGAACAGCTCTGCCAGACGGCCTGGCGCAGCGTGCAGGAGGATATCTGGAGTGGCGACCTGCGCCTGGGCTCGATGGAAACCACCGCGGCCGTGCGTCTGCCGGAGCTGCTCGCGGCTTTCCACCAGCGGGCGCCGCGGGTCAACCTGCAGCTCAGCACCGGGCCGAGCCGGCGCCTGGTCGAGGGCGTGCTGGCCGGGGAGCTGGACGCCGGATTGATCGGCGGGCCGTTCGAGCATCCGCAGCTCGAGTGCCTGCCGATCTGGGAGGAGGAACTGATGCTGGTGCTGCCGCCGACGCAGGATGCCGACAGCCTGGAGACGCGGCCGCAGACCCTGCTGGGCTTCCCCGAGGGCTGTCACTATCGCGAGCGCCTGGAGCGCTGGGTGGTCGGCCGCGGGTTGCAGGTGGCGGCGCGGCAGAGCTACGGCTCGATCGACGCGATCTTCGCCGGCATCGCCGCCGGCATGGGCATCGGCCTGCTGCCGCGCAGCCTGCTCGAGCGCCACCCGCGTGTGCACCTGGTGCAGTACCAGGCCATCGCCGCGGAGTTCGGGGCGACCACCACGCTGCTGGCGCGTCGCCGCGATGCCGGCGAGCACCCGCCGCTGGCGCTGCTGCTGGAGCTGATGCGCGCGCAAAGCCCACTCAGCGGGTAAACTTGGCGACCGCTTCGGAGACATCCATGAACTACCGCCACGCCTTCCACGCCGGCAACCACGCCGACGTGCTCAAGCACCTGGTGCTGACCCGCCTGATTGCCCTGCTGTCGCGCAAGGAGGCGCCCTTTGCCTACCTCGACAGCCACGCCGGCATCGGCTTGTACGACCTGCGCGGCGATCAGGCCAGCCGCACCGGCGAATGGCTGGAGGGCGTCGGCCGCCTGTGGCAGGCCGCGCAGCTGCCGGATGCGGTGGAGGCCTACCTGGAAGTGGTGCGGGCGATGAACCCAGACGGCGAGCTGCGCTACTACCCCGGCTCGCCGGAGCTGGCGCGCCTGCTCAGCCGCGAGCAGGATCGCCTGCAGCTCAACGAGAAACACCCGGAAGACGGCCGCCTGCTCAAGGACAACATGCGCGGCGACCGCCGCGTAGCGGTGCACCTGGGCGAGGGCTGGCACGTGCCGCGGGCGCTGCTGCCGACCCGCGAGAAGCGCGTGCTGCTGCTGATCGACCCGCCGTTCGAGCAGGCCGACGAGCTGCAGCGCTGCGTCGAGGCCTTGAACGAGGCGCACGGGCGCATGCGCCAGGCCATCGTCGCGATCTGGTATCCGATCAAGGACGAGCGTCAGCTGGCGCGTTTCTACCGGGATCTGCAAAAGAGCGCCGCGCCCAAGCTGCTGCGCGCCGAGCTGTACGTGCACGCCCCGGACGATGCCAGCCGGCTGACCGGCTCGGGCCTGGTGATCAGCAACCCGCCCTGGGGCCTGGAAGACGAGCTCAGGCAGCTGCTGCCCTGGCTGGCCGATGCGCTCGGCCAGAGCCTGGGCGGCTGGCGCCTGGACTGGCTGATCGAGGAAAAACCGGCCGCTTGAGCGAGCCTGGGGACGCTGCGCATGGCGCACCCGGCGGGGCCGCTTCGGCGCCGCGTCTCAGGCCATCACGTCGATGCTGTTGCCCAGGTGCGGCGGGTTGCTCGGCGCACTGACCGGGGCGGCCGCCTGCACCAGGCTGGCGACGCCGGACGCCTGCAGCTCCAGGGTCTTGCGCAGCAGCAGGAGCGACATCTGCGCCGAGAATTGCGCCGACGCCTGGCTGGAAACCTGGCTGGCGAGGCTGCTCAGTTCCATGGCGATCGACCCTCCTTCAGGCCTTGGGTTCAGGCGGTAGGCATACGCCCGTTCCGCCCAGGCCGCAATAACCGTTCGGGTTCTTCGCCAGGTACTGCTGGTGATAGGCCTCGGCGTAGTAGAACGGCGGCGCCTCGCGGATCTCGGTGGTGATGGCGCCGAGCCCGGCCTTGTCCAGCTCGGCCTGGAAGCGCGCCTGGCTGGCGCGGGCGGCAGCCAGTTGCGCCGCGTCCTGGCAATAGATGGCCGAGCGATACTGGCTGCCGCGGTCGTTGCCCTGGCGCATGCCCTGGGTGGGGTCGTGCGCCTCCCAGAACACCTTGAGCAGGGCCTCGAAGCTGGTCTGCCGCGGGTCGAACACCACCAGCACCGCCTCGGTATGCCCGGTCAGCCCGGAGCAGGTTTCCTCGTAGGTCGGGTTCGGCGTATGGCCGCCGGCGTAACCCACCGCCGTGCTGTATACCCCGGGTTGTTGCCAGAAGCGCCGCTCGGCGCCCCAGAAGCAGCCGAGGCCGAATACCGCCTGCTGCAGGCCGGCGGGGAAGGGCGGCTGCAGCGGATGGCCGTTGACATGGTGCGCCGCCGGCACCGGCAGGGCTTCGCTGCGGCCGGGCAGGGCCTGCTCGGCGCTGGGCAGCTCGAGTTTGTGGGCGAGTATCTGGGAACGCAGAACCATGGCGATCTCCTGAGAAGTGGGCAAGCAGTGGACCAGGCGCGGCGTGGCGCGTTACGTCCGTTGGTCGGATGTGGGCGCCGGGCGGCAGGGGTAGCGGCGCAGGCTGTCGATCAGCTCGCGGCCGGGAATCGGCTTGTCGAACAGGTAGCCCTGGCCGACGTCGCACTGCTGGCGGCGGAGGAAACCGAGCTGGGCGGCGGTCTCGATGCCTTCGGCGACCACCTTGAGCTTGAGGTTATGGGCCATGGCGATCACCGCCGAGGTGATCTCCATGTCGTCCTGGTTGTCGGGAATGTCCTTGATAAAGCTGCGATCGATCTTGATCACGTCGATGGGGAATTTCTTCAGGTAACTGAGCGAGGAGTAGCCGGTGCCGAAGTCGTCCATCGCCAGGGTCAGGCCCAGGCTCTTGAGGCGGCCGAGCTGGTGGCGGGTGTCGTCGGTGGCCTCCAGCAGCAGGCTTTCGGTCAGTTCCAGCTCCAGCCGCCGGGGTTCGAGCTGCTCCTCGTGGAGGATGGCGGCGATGGAGCCGACCAGGTCCGGGTCGGAGAACTGCTTGGGCGACAGATTGATCGCCACCTGCAGCTCGCCCAGGCCGATGGCGCTGAGCTGCTTGCTCATGCGGCAGGCCTGGCGCACCACCCACTTGCCGATGGGGATGATCAGCCCGGTCTCCTCGGCCACGCTGATGAACTGGTCGGGGCGGATCATGCCCTTTTCCGGATGGTGCCAGCGCAGCAGCGCTTCCATGCCCAGCAGCTGGCCGCTCTTGAGGCACAGCTTGGGCTGGTAGAACACCTCCAGCTCGCTCTGGGTCAGGGCGCGGCGCAGGTTGTTCTCGACGAACAGCTTGTAGTTGGCCTCGGCGTTGAGTGCCTCGGTGAACAGCTGTACCTGGTGCTTGCCGTTGGCCTTGGCCTTGTGCAGGGCGAGGCCGGCGTGCTTCATCAGGGTCTGCGGGTCTTCGCCGTGCTGCGGCGCCAGGGCCAGGCCGACCGAGCCGGTGATGCTGATCAGCTGGTTGTCGACGAACAGCGGCTTGTCCAGGGTCTGCAGCACCTGCTGGGCGACGCGCTGGGCGGCCTCCTGGTCGCCGCCGTCGAGGAGGATGGCGAACTCGTTGCTGGCGAAGCGCGCCAGGCTGCCCTTGGCGCCGAGGCTGTTGCGCAGGCGCCGGGCCAGGGCCGAGAGCAGCTTGTCGCCGGTCTGGTGGCCGAGGCTGTCGTTGATCCGCTTGAAGTTGTCGATGTCCACCAGCAACAGCCCCAACGGCGGCTGCGGGCTGCGCGCGAAGCGCTCCTCGAGACTGCGGATGAAGGCCAGGCGGTTGCCCAGGTTGGTCAGGTTGTCGGTGTAGGCCAGGCGCTCGATGCGCTGCTGGGCCAGCTTGGTCTCGGTGATGTCTTCGTAGATGCCGATGTAGTGGGTCAGCTCGCCGTCGTCGCCGTACACCTTGGAGATCGACAGCTGGCCCCAGTAGGGCTCCTGGTTCTTGCGCCGGCTGCGGAACTCGCCCTGCCAGCTGTTGTGCTCGGCCAGGCTGGAGTGGGCGTCGAACAGCAGGTCGCTGAGGTTGGCCAGCGCCGGCAGCTCGGACAGGCGCCGGCCGCAGACCTCGTCGCCGCTGTACAGGGTGATCGCGGTGAAGCTGGGGTTGACGTATTCCACCCGGCCGTCGCGGTCGACCAGCAGGAAGGCGCTGGCGCTCTGCTCCACCGCACGCTGGAACAGGTGCAGGGCGTGGGTGGCGCTGCGCTTCTGCTGGCCGATCAGCACCTGCGCGTACTGGTCGGCCAGCTCGCCGGCGAAGGCGATCTCGTCGGCCTGCCAGGTGCGCGGGCCGCCGCTGTGTTCCAGGCACAGCACGCCGACCACCTCGCCGTCGACGCGCACGCCGGCGTCGAGCATGGCGCCGATGCCCAGCGGCTGCAGGTAGCTGGCGCTCAGCTCGGCGGTGCGCGGATCGTGCAGGGCGTCGTGGGCGTCGATGGCGCGGCCGCTGTGCAGTGCCTCCAGATAGCGCGGGAAGGCGCGCGCGTCGATATCGGCCAGGCGTTCGTGGCGATCCAGGTCGCGGCGGTACAGGGTCACCGACTCCAGGCTGTGGCTGCCGAGCTTCCACAGGCCGGCGCGGGCCACGCCGTAGACCTCGCAGGCGGCCTGGGTGATCAGCTCGGCAGCCTCCAGCAGCGGGTCGCTGGAGACGTAGCGCTGGCGCGCCAGGCGCACGATCAGGCTCTGCTGGGTGCGCGAGCGCACCAGGTGTTGCAGGTGGTCGTCCTGGGCGCGCTGGTACTGCTGCAGCGAGCTGCGCAGCTGCTGGTTCTGTGCCTGCAGTGCCTGCTCGGGCGGGCTGTACTGGCTCAGGCTCTCGTCCGCCACCAGCAGGTAGCCGCGCAGCAGCTGGCGGTTGCGCTGCTTGAAGGGTTCGCCCACCTCCAGCAGGTTGAGCGCGCCCTGCGGCGTGTGCAGGCGGTAGCGCACCAGGTAATGCGGGCCCTGCAGCAGCTGCTGCTGGATGGCGTCGTGCAGGCGGTAGCGCGCCTCGGGCTCCATCAGGCTGGCGTAGGGCGCATCGACCAGGGCGCACAGGTCGCTGGCACTGATGCCAAGCTGGCGTTCGCAGGCGGGATCGAGAAACAGCAGGGCCCAGCTCGGCTCGTTCAAGCGCTCGAAACGCAACATGCCGAGCCGCGAGGGCACTGGCAACTGCGTCACAACCTCGGCTGCCGAGCGGGTGCCGGCATCGGGATGGCTTTTCATTGGGCGGCGGGCTTCCAGTATGCTGACCAGGCGAGGCATCCGTTCTCGGTACGGGGCCGCCGCTGCCCGGGGCAGTGGCGGTACGGACGGAGGCTCGGGCTCAGGCCTACTTCACTATAGCGTTCGGCAAGGGTGCATCATGCAATCGATACTGACAAGAAAACTGATGGCCCTGGCCCTGCTGGGCGCGCTGTTCGCTGCCGCGCTGGCGACTGCCGCCGACGCCGAAGCGGCCGCCGGGTTGCAGGGCGACGAGCAGACCGCCTACCTGGACGGGCTCAAGCGCCTGTATCTGACCGCCGACGAGCGCCAGGCGCTGCTCGCCCACAGCAACGCGCTGCTCGACACCTATGCGCTGCGCGCCGCTTACCAGGTCGGCCAGGCGCAGCGTCAGGATCTGCTCTACCGCATCGGCATCGGCGCGCCCGGCGAACTGATCCTGCGCGAGGAAAGTCGCGGCGCCCAGGGCACCGATATCGCCGTGCGCAACCAGCGCGTGTCGGTGTTCGGCGTCGATCCCTTCATTCGCTACGAATGCCCGGCCGGCGGCATCCGCTGCGTGCTGATCAACCCCGGCGACGGCAGCCCGCTGCTGAGCATCCTGCGCGATCACCAGGGCGCGGCCGAGCTGGCCAAGGCGCTGAGCTTTCTGATTCGCAACGTGCAGAAGGGCTGAGCGGCGGCGTTGCCGGGCGCGCGCAGGCCGCGTCGCACGCAACGGGAAGCCGCCTGTGTTGCGCCCCTGGTGGCTGGAACATAGTCAAAAAAAACCCCGCCTGAACGGGCGGGGTTGAGGATACGAGCGTGGCGTGCTCGAAAGGTGGTGCGCGGCCTTACAGCAGCATGGTGCGGATATCCGCCAGCAGCTGCGACAGGCGCTGGGTGAAGCGAGCGGCGGCGGCGCCGTTGATCACCCGGTGGTCGTAGGACAGCGACAGCGGCAGCATCAGGCGCGGCTGGAAGGCCTTGCCGTCCCACACCGGCTGCATGCTCGCCTTGCTCACGCCGAGGATCGCCACCTCGGGTGCGTTGACGATCGGGGTGAAGCCGGTGCCGCCGATATGGCCGAGGCTGGAGATGGTGAAGCAGGCGCCCTGCATGTCGTCGGCCGACAGCTTCTTGTTGCGCGCCTTCTCCGCCAGCGCGGCGGCTTCGCCAGCCAGCTGCAGCAGGCTCTTCTGGTCGACGTTCTTGATCACCGGCACCAGCAGGCCGTCCGGGGTATCGACGGCGAAGCCGATATGCACGTACTTCTTGCGGATGATCGCCTTGCCGCTCGGGGCCAGCGAACTGTTGAAGTCCGGCAGCTCCTTGAGCAGGTGGGCGCAGGCCTTGAGCAGCAGCGGCAGTACGGTCAGCTTGACCCCGGCCTTCTCGGCCACCGCCTTCTGCGCGACGCGGAAGGCTTCCAGCTCGGTGATGTCGGCCGATTCGAACTGGGTCACGTGCGGCACGTTGAGCCAGCTGCGGTGCAGGTTGGCGGCGCCGACCTGCATCAGACGGGTCATCGCCACTTCTTCGATTTCGCCGAACTTGCTGAAGTCCACCGCCGGGATCGGCGGAATGCCGG
>NZ_AVOF01000101.1:0-8900 GCF_000465935.2 Pseudomonas sp. EGD-AK9 | reverse complement strand
GGGCGAACCAGACCCCCTCCAGGCGCAGCTCGCCTTGGCCGCCCGCCAGCGGCTGCGGCCGCGCCACCTGGCTGACCTGGGCCGGTTCGCACTTGAGCTCCATCACCCGGCCGAGGCTGACGCTCATCCGCTGCATCGCCACGTACAGGCCGAGCAGGCTCTGCACCGGGCCAACGGCCATGCCCAGGTAGGTGGAGAAGGCGATCAACGCGCCGAGTTGCCAGGTGCCCTGCACCACCCAGTAACCGCCGATGATGAACACGCAGGCCCGCGACAACGAGGTCAGGGTACCGGGCACCGCGTGGGTGAAGAACTCGCTGACCTGCAGTCTGAGCAGCTGGCGCAGGTAGCCCTGACCGAGGCCCTGCAGGCGCTGCGCCTCACGCTGCTGCTGGCCGGCGGCCTGGATGAACTTCATCGCCGGCAGGGTTTCGACCAGAAACGACGACAGGTCCGCCGAGCGCTCGCGCAGGCCGCGGGCGTCGCGCTCGACCCTACGCCGCATCCAGCGCAGCCACAGCACCTCGACGGGGATCAGCACCGCCAGCAGCAACGCCAGCTGCCAGGACAACGCCAGCATCAGGACTACGGCACCGAGCAGGCCGATGACCGCCGACACCGCGGCGAACAGCGAATCGACGGCGAAGCGCTGGATCTCGGCGACGTCGCCGTCCAGACGCGACAGCAGGTCGCCGATCCGTCGTTGGCCATAAAAAGCTGGCGACAGGGTCTGCAGATGGCCGTAGAGGTCGTCGCGCAGGGCGAACAGGATGCGCCCGGACAGCTGGGTATGCAGGTAGCGGTTGATGCCGCCGAGCAGCGTGCCGAGGATGCCGACGACTATCATCGCCACGGCCACCTGCACCAGCACGGGGAAGTCCCGCGCCAGCAGACCGTCGTCGATCAGCGTCTTGGTCAGCCAGGGTTGCGCCAGCACCAGCAACGAGGCGCCCAGCGACAGGCCGAGCAGCAGCGCCACGGCGCGCAGGTGCGGACGCACGAAGCCGTACAGCCAGGCCAGCGCCTGGCGCAGCAGCAGCGGATCGGCGGTGTCGACCAGGCGTGCCAGCAGCTCGATCATGACGCGTCAGCGCAGCTGCTTGAGCTTGCGATACAGGGTGGCGCGGCTGATGCCGAGCGCATCGGCCGCCGCCGAGACGTTGCCCTGGTGCCGCGCCAGTGCGCCGCGGATCAGCTCCAGCTCGCTCTCGCGGATGCTGCCGGGCTGGCGACAGCTGGCGGTCAGCTCGTCGAGCAGGCTGTCGGTCAGGTGATCCAGGCCCAGCACCGTCTCGCCCGGCTCGCGCATGGCCAGCGCCGCACGCAGCACCATTTCCAGCTGCCGGATATTGCCCGGCCAGTCGTAGCCGGCGAACAGCTCGGCGAGGTCCTTGTCCAGGCTCACCTGTTCGGCGCCCAGCTTTTCCAGGACCAGGGCGATCATCGAAGACAGCTCGCCGCGCTCGCGCAGCGCCGGCAGGCGCAGGCTGACGCCGTTGACCCGGTAGTAGAGGTCCTCGCGGAAGCTCTTGTCCTGCACCAGGCGCTTGAGGTCGCGGTGGGTGGCGCAGATCACCGCGACGTCGATGTCCTGCTCCTCGCCGGCGCCCAGCGGCGCCACCTTGCGCTCCTGCAGCACGCGCAGCAGGCGCGCCTGCAGGGCCAGCGGCATGTCGCCGATCTCGTCGAGGAACAGGGTGCCGCCGTGGGCCTGCATCAGCCGGCCGACCATGCCGCCCTTGCGCGAGCCGGTGAAGGCGCCGTCGCGGTAGCCGAACAGCTCGGACTCGATCAGCCCCTCGGGAATGGCCGCGCAGTTGACCGCGACGAAGGGCCGGTCGGCCCGCGCGCTGGCCTGGTGCAGGGCGCGCGCCACCACTTCCTTGCCGGTGCCGGTCTCGCCCAGCAGCAATACCGGCAGGTCGCCGGCCAGCCCCTGACTGGCCATACGCAGGGCGCGGGCGAAGCGGCTGTCGCCGGCGGCCAGGTCGTCCAGCAGGGTAGGCTTGGTCGGCGCACTGCGCGGCGACTGCAGCGGCACGCCGGCCAGACTGGTATGCCGCGGCACCTGCAGGGCACGGAAATAGAACTCGCCTTTGGCGGTCTGCACGCTGCTGACGCCGCCCTGCAGCAGGCGAGCGATAAACTGCGGCGAGCGGCTGCCGAGCAGGTCGCTGCTGCGCCGGCCGAGCAGCGCCTCGCGGCCGATCTGCAGCAGCTCGCAGGCCTGCTGGTTGGCGGCCAGCACCTCGCCGTCCAGGCTCAGCGCCAGCAGGCCATGCCAGGCCGAGCCGAGGTACTGCGGGCGGGCATGGAAGGCCAGTACCAGATGCTCGGGATAGCAACTGGCGAACAGCCGGCTCTCGATATTGCTGGCCGCCAGCAACAGGGTTGCCAGGTTGTCCTGCGGCTGGCTCATCACTCCGTCGCGGGTCAGGTCGAGCACGCCGACCACCCGGCCACGAGGGTCACGGATCGGCACCGAGGTGCAGGAGAAGCGGCTGAGCCGATCGAGATAATGCTCGCCGCAGTTGATCAGGGTCGGCCGCCCCTCCAGCACCGCCGTGCCCAGGGCGTTGGTGCCGCGCAGCGATTCGCTCCAGCAGCTGCCGGGGCGCAGGTCGCGCAGGCCGAGATCCTTGAGCAGCTGGGTCTGGCCTTCGAGGGCGAGGATATTGGCCTGGGCGTCGCCGAGTATCACCAGGCCGGCCTTGCCCTGCTGGCTGACCAGGTACTCCAGTTCGGGGGTGGCGGCGTCGATCAGCAGGCGGTTGCTGTCGAGCAGTAGCTGCAGGTCGTTGTCCTGCTGCAGGCCGAGAGCATCGTGCTCCAGGCAGTTGAGGCCGTGACCGAGGCTGCGCCGCCAGGAGGCATGGATCTCCTCGCGCAGCAGGCCCTCGGGCAACTCGCCCTCGTGTAGCAATCTGAGACGCGCCTGTCTCGATTCGTGCAATGGATCGGCAGCCGTTGCTGTTTGAATACGCTGTGCCATCTTCGCTCCCGCCTGAACCTCTACCCTGTCGCCAGCGCCTGCCGGCACTATGGGTGACCATGCTCCCGCCGTTATCGCTTGTCCAGCTCCGGCCCCGCCGGGGGCCGCTGGGGGATTGTCGAGCAAACCCCGTGCCGCTGCGCTCAGCTCGGCGGCAGGTAGTGCATCTGGCTGGACTCGCCCATCAGCAGCGGCCGGTTGAGGTCGGCACAGGCGCGCAGGTACTCGGCTGCCAGGGTCACGCGCTTGAGCTTGCGCAGGTCCTCGCTGTAGGACAGCCAGAACTGGCGAATCACGTCCACCTCCTCCGGCAGCACCGCCTGCAGGCGCGAGTCCGGGCCGGCCAGAAAGCTCGGCAGAATGGCCAGCGCCTTGCCCTGCAGCGCGGCGTGGTACTGGGCGATCACGCTGGTGCTGCGCAGCTGGCTGACGGTCCCCGGCAACAGGTCGTTGAGGTAGAGCAGCTTGGAGCTGAACGCCAGGTCGTCGACATAGCTGACGAAGGGGTGGCCGGCCAGATCGTCGCGACTGCGGATCGGCGCATGGCTGGCCAGGTATTCAGGGGTGGCGTACAGGCGCAGGCGATAGTCGCACAGCTTGGCGCAGACGTAGGGCCCACGCTCAGGGCGTTCCAGGGTGATGGCGATGTCCGCCTCGCGCCGCGACAGGCTGACGAAGTGCGGCACCGGCAGGATATCCAGGGAGATATGCGGGTAGCGCGCGAGAAAACCGCTCATCTGCGCGCTGACGAAACAACAGCCGAAGGCCTCGGTGCAGCCGATGCGCAGGTGCCCGGAAAGCCCCAGACGGGTCCCGGAGACCTGTTCGCAAGCGGCCTGCAACGTGCTTTCCAGTGTCTCGGCATGCCCCAGCAGGCGCTGGCCCTCGACGGTAAGGGCGAAGCCGGCGGCACGCGACTTCTCGAACAGCAGCGCTCCCAGGCTCTGCTCCAGCGCGCGGATGCGCCGCGACACGGTGGTGTAGTCGACCCCCAGCCGGCGCGCAGCCGCGCTGGCGGTGCGGGTACGCGCCACCTCGAGGAAAAAGCGCAGGTCGTCCCAGTTGAGCTTGTCGCCCATCGTGCCTTTTTGCATATCGATCCCTGTACCTGCCGTCGTATCGGGGCAATTGCGCACAGATATACGCCATGCCAGACACCCTGACCAGCCCCCGGTTTGCCCTGCGAAGACGGCTCTGCTCCGCACCTCAGGCCTCACCACGGGTTAAATCCATAGCGATATTTATGCATATCGATCCGGATTATTTACGTCTTCTGGCGGCGCAAACGCCTACCTATACTCCAGATACAAGCTTGCTTGCGCCGTACCCCACAACAACAAGACAGGGCCGCAACCATGAACCGCAACTGCCTCCCCTTTCTCGCCGCCCGCGATTTCCTGCTGGCCCACCGCAGCGACTACGAAACTGCGGTGCGCGACTTCCGCTGGCCGCAGCTCGACGATTTCAACTGGGCACTGGACTACTTCGATGCCATGGCCGCGGGCAACCAGGCGCCGGCATTGTGGATAGTCGAGGAGGACGGCAGCGAGCAGCGCTACAGTTTCGCCGAACTGGCCGAGCGCTCCAACCGCGTGGCCAACTACCTGCGCGAACGCGGCGTGCGCCGCGGCGAGCGGATGCTGCTGATGCTGGGTAACCACATCGCCCTGTGGGAGACCATGCTGGCCGCCTTCAAGCTCGGCGCCGTGGTGATCCCGGCCACCGCCCTGCTCACCGCCGACGACCTGCGCGACCGCCTCGAGCGCGGCGGCGTGCGCCATCTGGTGGTGGGCAGCGAGCACACCGGCAAATTCGCCAACCTGGCCGAAGGCTGCACACGCATCTGCGTCGGTGCAGCGGTCGAGGGCTGGATCGGCCACACCAGCGCCGCCGACTATCCCGCCGAGTTCCAGGCCGATGGCCCGACCCGCGCCAGCGATCCGCTGCTGCTGTACTTCACCTCCGGTACCACCAGCAAACCGAAGATGGTGCTGCACAGCCACCAGAGCTACCCGGTCGGCCACCTGTCGACCCTGTACTGGATCGGCCTCAAGCCCGGCGACCTGCACCTGAACATCTCCTCCCCCGGCTGGGCCAAGCACGCCTGGAGCTGCTTCTTCGCCCCGTGGAACGCCGGCGCCTGCGTGTTCATCCACAACTGCGCGCGGTTCAGCGCCAAGGCCCTGCTCGGCGTGCTGGAGCAGTACAGCATCACCAGCCTGTGCGCGCCGCCCACCGTATGGCGCATGCTGATCCAGGAAGACCTGGCCAGCCTGAAAGGCCGCCTGCGCCTGCGCGAGCTGGTCGGCGCCGGTGAGCCGCTCAACCCCGAGATCATCGAGCAGATCGAGGCGGCCTGGGGTCTGCCGCTGCGCGACGGCTTCGGCCAGTCGGAGACCACCGCCCTGGTCGGCAACACCCCCGGCCAGCCGCTCAAGCCCGGTTCCATGGGCCGTCCGCTGCCCGGCTACCGGGTGTGCATGCTCGACCCCGACGGCGCACCGGCCAGCGAAGGCGAGGTCGCCCTGCCGCTCGACCCGCATCCGCTGGGCCTGATGCTCGGCTACGAGGACAGCCCGGAGAAGACCGCCGAGGTGATGCGCGGCGGCTATTACCGCACTGGCGACACCGCAGCCATCGATGCCGAGGGCTACATCACCTTCGTCGGTCGCGCCGACGACGTGTTCAAGGCGTCCGACTACCGCATCAGCCCCTTCGAGCTGGAGAGCGCGCTGATCGAACACCCTGCGGTGATGGAGGTCGCCGTGGTACCGAGCCCCGATCCAGTGCGCCTGGCGGTACCCAAGGCCTTCGTCATCCTCGCCCACGACCGGACCGGCGACGCCGCGCTGGCCGAGCAGATATTCGCCTTCGCCCGCGAGCACCTGGCGCCCTACAAGCGGGTGCGGCGCATCGAGTTCGTCAGCGAGCTACCCAAGACCATCTCCGGCAAGATCCGCCGCGTCGAACTGCGGCAGATGGAGGTGCAGCGCCGCCAGGGCGAACGCGGCGCGCAGGAATACTTCGAAGAAGACTTCCCGCAGCTCAAGGGCTGAATCCGGGCCGGCTCGCCGGCCTCCCCCTAAACCCGACCGCTCGGCCGCCCCGGCCGAGGGGCCTCACTCGACCCCAAGAAGCAGACAGGACCGAAACATGACCTCTTCCAGCGTTCCCAGCGTCAAGCTGCTGATCAACGGCGAACTCGTCGAATCCAAGACCAGCCAGTGGCGCGATGTGGTCAACCCGGCCACCCAGGAAGTCCTGGCCCGCGTGCCCTTCGCCACCACCGAAGAAATGAACGCCGCAGTCGCCTGCGCCGCCGAGGCCTTCAAGACCTGGCGCAAGACCCCGATCGGTGCCCGCGCACGGATCTTCCTCAAGTACCAGCAGCTGATCCGCGAAAACATCAAGGAGCTGGCCGCGCTGCTCACCGCCGAACAGGGCAAGACCCTGCCGGACGCCGAGGGCGACGTGTTCCGCGGCCTGGAGGTGGTCGAGCACGCCGCCAACATCGGCAACCTGCAGATGGGCGAGTTGGCCAACAACGTCGCCGGCGGCGTCGACACCTACACCCTGCACCAGCCGCTGGGTGTGTGCGCCGGCATCACCCCGTTCAACTTCCCGGCGATGATCCCGCTGTGGATGTTCCCCATGGCCATTGCCACCGGCAACACCTTCGTCCTCAAACCGTCCGAGCAAGACCCGCTGGTAACCATGCGCCTGGCTGAGCTGGCCATGCAGGCCGGCGTGCCCAAGGGCGTGCTCAATGTGATCCACGGCGGCGCCGAGGCGGTCAACCTGCTCTGCGATCATCCGGACATCAAGGCGGTGTCCTTCGTCGGTTCGACCCAGGTCGGCACCCACGTCTACAACCGTGCCACGGCCAACGGCAAGCGGGCGCAGTGCATGATGGGGGCTAAGAACCACGCCATCGTCCTGCCCGATGCGAACAAGCAGCAGACCCTCAACAACCTGCTCGGCGCAGCCTACGGTGCCGCCGGCCAGCGCTGCATGGCGCTGTCAGTGGTGATCCTGGTGGGCGAGGCGCAAGGCTGGCTGCCGGAGCTGGTGGAAAAGAGCAAGACGCTCAAGGTGGGCGCAGGCGTCGAGCCCGGCACCGACGTCGGCCCGCTGGTCTCCTGCGCCGCCCTGGATCGCGTCAGCGGCCTGATCGCCCGCGGCATCGAGGAAGGCGCCCAGCTGCTGCTCGATGGCCGCAACCCGCAGGTGCCGGGTTATCAGGACGGCAACTTCGTCGGTCCGACCCTGTTCGCCGGAGTCACCCCCGCCATGAGCATCTACCGCGAGGAAATCTTCGGCCCGGTGCTGTGCGTGATGCACGCCGCGACCCTGGACGAGGCCATCGCCATCATCAACGCCAACCCCAACGGCAACGGCACCGCCCTGTTCACCCGCTCCGGCGCCGCCGCCCGGCACTTCCAGGAAGAGATCGACGTCGGCCAGGTGGGCATCAACGTGCCGATCCCGGTGCCGGTGCCGCTGTTCTCCTTCACCGGCTCGCGCGCCTCCAAGCTCGGCGACCTGGGTCCCTACGGCAAGCAGGTGGTGCAGTTCTACACCCAGACCAAGACCGTCACCTCGCGCTGGTTTGACGAGGACGAGGTCGGCGGCCCGGTCAACACCACCATCACCCTGAAATAAGCCATGCGGGCCGGCCACCGCGCCGGCCCCGTCGGGAGACAGCTCCATGGATTACCAGACCCTGCTGGTCGAGGTGCGCGAACGCGTCGCCCTGATCACCCTCAACCGCCCGCAGGCACTCAATGCGCTGAACAGCCAACTGATCGCCGAGCTCAACCAGGCGCTCGACCACCTGGAGGCCGACGCCGGCATCGGTTGCATCGTCATCACCGGCTCGGCCAAGGCCTTCGCCGCCGGTGCCGACATCAAGGAAATGCTCGAACTGGGCTACCCGCAGATCTACCTGGACGACTTCTTCGCCGCCGCCGACCGCATCGGCAACCGGCGCAAGCCGCTGATCGCCGCAGTGGCCGGCTACGCCCTGGGCGGCGGCTGCGAACTGGCGCTGATGTGCGACTTCATCTACGCCGCCGATACCGCCCGCTTCGGCCTGCCGGAGCTGAGCCTGGGGGTAGTTCCCGGCATCGGCGGCACCCAGCGTCTGACCCGTGCGCTGGGCAAGGCCAAGGCTATGGAGCTGTGCCTGACCGGCCGCCAGCTCAGCGCCGAAGAAGCCGAACGCGCCGGCCTGGTGGCCCGCGTGCTGCCGGCCGCCGAACTGCTGGAGCAGACCCTGGCGGTAGCCGCTGGCATCGCCGGCAAGTCACTGCCGGCGGCGATGATGATCAAGGAATGCGTGGGCCGCGCCGAGGAACTCGGCCTGGCCGAAGGCGTGCGTTTCGAACGGCGAGTGTTCCATTCGCTGTTCGCCAGCCACGACCAAAAGGAAGGCATGCAAGCCTTCGTGGAAAAACGCCCACCGCGCTTTCAGCACCGCTGAACCGCTATCGCCCCCTCTCCCCATGGAGTGAGGGGCAAAGGTCCAGCGCCTCGAACACTCACAACGGAGTCTCCATCATGCATATAGGTTTTCTCGGTCTCGGCAACATGGGCGGCCCCATGGCCCGCAACCTGCTCAAGGCCGGCCATAGCGTCAGCGTCTACGACCCCAGCGCCCAGGCCGTTACGGCCCTGGTGGAGGCCGGTGCCAGCGCGGCCATCTCGCCGGCAGCCGTGGCCCAGGCGCCGGTCGAGGCGATCGTCACCATGCTCCCGGCCGCCGCCCAGGTGAAACAGGTCTACCTCGGCCAGGACGGCCTGCTCGCCCAGGTCGCCAAGGGCGTGCTGCTGATCGACAGCTCCACCATCGACCCGCTCAGCGCCCGCGAGGTGGCCGCCCGCGCCGCCACCCAGGGCAACCCGATGC
>NZ_AVOF01000100.1:0-8916 GCF_000465935.2 Pseudomonas sp. EGD-AK9 | reverse complement strand
ACCCTTCATCCCGCCGAGGCTGGCGCCGGCCACGGTGGAGCCGTGGTAGCCGTTCTCGCGGGCGATGATCACCTTTTTGCTCGGCTTGCCCCGGCACGCCCAGTAGTGGCGCACCAGACGCAGCATGGTGTCGTTGCCTTCCGAGCCGGAACCGGTGAAGAACACGTGGTTCATGCCTTCGGGGGCCAGTTCGGCGATGGCCTGGGCCAGCTCCAGCACCGGCGGGTGGGCGGTCTGGAAGAAGGTGTTGTAGAACGGCAGCTGGCGCATCTGCGTCGCCGCCGCCTCGACCAGCTCCTCGCGACCGTAGCCGACGGCCACGCACCAGAGCCCGGCCATGCCGTCGAGGATCTTGTGGCCCTCGCTGTCCCACAGGTACACGCCCTTGGCCTCGGTGATGATGCGCGGGCCCTTCTCGGCCAGCTGTTTGTAGTCGCTGAACGGCGCCAGGTGATGGGCGCGGCTCATGGCCTGCCACTGGGCGGTTTTCGGGTTGTGCATGGCGCCTCCTTACAGATACCAGCGGTATTCGCGCGGGTTGATGTCGTGCATAAAGGCCAGGTGATCCTGGCGTTTGTTCTCGCAATAGACCATGACGAACTCGCTGCCGAGGCCGGCGGCGACCCGCTCGCTGGCCTGCATGCGGCGCACCGCTTCGAGCATGTCCTTGGGAAAGTCCACGCCGCTGGCGCGGTCGTCGTTGAGCGGGGCGATGGGCTCGGCCTGCGCGTCCAGGCCCTGCTCGATGCTGGTCAGGAGCGCCGCCAGCACCAGATAGGGGTTGGCATCGGCGCCGGGCAGACGGAACTCCAGGCGCAGGTTGCGCGCATCCGACTCGGGGATGCGCACGCAGGCGTCGCGATCCTCGAAGCCCCAGCTGGCGCGGCTGGCCGAGTTGACCATGGCACCGAAGCGGCGGTAGCTGTTGTGGTTCGGCGCGTAGATCGGCATCAGCTGCGGCAGCAGCTGCAAGCAGCCGGCCACCGCATGGCGCAACGGGCGCTGCGCGTCGCGCGCCAGCAGGTTGTCGCCGGCCTCGTCGTACAGGCTGACGTGCACGTGCATGCCGCTGCCCGGATGCTGCAGGTAGGGCTTGGCCATGAAACTGGCGCGATGGCCGTATTTCAGCGCCACGCCGCGGGTCAGCCGGCAGAACAGCGCCGACCAGTCGGCGGCCTGCAGCGGGTCGGCGTTGTGGCCGAAGTTGATCTCGAACTGCCCCGGGCCCAGCTCGGCGGTGATCACCGTGGCGTCGATGCCCTGCACGCGCGCGGTCTCGGTGATGTCGCCGAGCACGCCTGCGAAACGCGACAGGCGCTCGATATGCATGTTCGGCTGATCGTCGGCATCGCCGCTCAGGTCGTCGTGGGGGAACTGCGGCAGGCCATCCTTGAGCGCCTTGTCGAACAGGTAGAACTCCAGCTCGAAGGCCACCACCGGGCGAATGCCGCGTGCGGCCAGACGCTGCACCACGCGCGCCAGCACCTCGCGCGGTTCGAACTCGATGGGCGTTTCGGTGCCGTCGGAGCTGATCAGCATCTGTCCCAGCGGCTGGCGCTCCCAGTTCACCGGCTTGAGCGTGCCGGGGATCAACCGCCGCGGCGCGTCCGGGTCGCCATCGTGGAAGCAGTAGTCGCCGATCTCGTAGAGCCCGCCCTGGGCGCCGAGCAGCACGCAGTTCTGCGGCAGCTTGAGGGCGCTGCCGGCGGCGACCTTCTCCAGCATCTCGATGGGGTAGCGCTTGCCGTAGAAATGCCCGGGGATGTCCAGGCAGATCAGGTCGACGAAGCGCACCTCGGGGTGGGCCTGGCGGAACTGGCGAACTTCATCGAGCAGTGCATCGGTAGTCATTGTTGTTGTGTCCACGTCGCAGAATCAGGTGTAAATCCACAGCACCCGCGTCGGGGTGTCGCCCAGGTTGGCGTAGCGCAGGCGCGCATAGCTCGGCACCTGGAAGGCGTCGCCGGCATGCAGGGTGGCGCCACTTTCGTCCTCGCCCAGCCACAGCGTCAGCTGGCCTTCGAGCACGTAACCGCCCTGCTCCGAGCGGTCGCTCATCTGCCGCTCGCCGCTGCTGGCGCCGGGTTCGAGCAGGCTTTCGAGCAGGGTGAAGGCGCCCTGCAGGGTCGGCGAGGCCATGATGTCGGTGATGCCGCCGGCGAAATACAGGGTGCGCCGCTCGTCCGGGCGGGTCACCCAGTCCAGCGCCTTGGGCCTGGGCAGGTTGTAGAAATAGGTGGTGGGCACGTCGAGCGCCTCGCTGATGGCGGTCAGGTCCGCCACGGTCGGCCGCGACAGGCCGCGCTCGACCTGGGAGAGGAAGCCCACCGAACGGCCGATACGTTCGGCCAGCTCGTTCAGGGTGACCTTCTTGTGCTTGCGCAGGTCGTGGATGAGGATGGCCAGGGCGGCCATTTCTTCGTGCTTGTCCATCGCCGCCTCGTAATCAGAAATAGTCACGCAGTCGATACCAGGCCTTGCCGATGGCCTCCAGCGGCGCGGCCAGGCGCTCGCCGAAGGGAAACGCCGGATTGCGCAGCTGCTGGTACAGCGCCAGCTCGTCGGGCTGGCCGAGGATGGCGTCGCTCACCGCCCGCGCCGCCGCCAGGGTCGGCAACACGCCGTGGCCGGAGTAGCCCTGCAGCCAGTAGCGGCCGTTCTCGCCGCCGATATCCGGGGTGCGCGCGCGGGTCACGTCGATATGCCCGCCCCAGGCGAAGTCGATGGCCACGCCGGCCAGCTGCGGGAACACCCGTTCGAGGAACGGCCGGGTGGCCGCCGCCATGTCCTGCGGCAGGCCGCCCAGGTAGGTGCAGCCGCCGCCGAACAGCAGACGGTGGTCGGGAGTGCGGCGGAAATAATCGAGCACGAACTGGTTGTCGGTGACGCAGGCGTTGCGCGGCAGCAGCGCCGCGGCGCGTTCGGCGCCGAGCGATGCGGTGGCGATCTGGTAGGTGCCCACCGGCAGGATGCGCCGGGCCAGACGCGGCTCCAGGCTGTCGATATAACTGTTGCAGGCCAGCACCAGTTGCTCGGCCTGCACACTGCCCTGCGCGGTACGCACGAGGTAGCCCCCGGCATGCGCCTGCTGGCTCAGCGCGCGGCTCTGCTCATGGAGCCGCCCACCGGCGCGGACGAAGGCTTCGGCCAGGCCCAGGGCCAGCTTGAGCGGATTGAGGTGGCCGGCCTCGGGATCGAAGAGCCCGGCCTGGTAGCGCTCGCTGGCGACCCACTCCGGCATCTGCTCGCGGGAGACGAACTGCAGCGTGCGATGGCCCCACTTGCGCGCGGCCTCCTCCTGCCATTCGTGCAGCAGCGCCACCCGCCGCGGCAGCACCGCGGTCCACAGGTGGCCGCGGCGGTAGTCGCAGTCGAAGCCGTGGCGCTGCGGCAGCTCGCGCAGCTCGCCGGCGGCCCAGGCCATGCCGTCCCACAGCCGGCGGGCGCGTTCGAGACCCAGGGCCTTCTCCAGTGGCGGCATATCGCAGGACCAGCCGAGAATCGCCTGGCCGCCGTTACGCCCGGACGCGGCCCAGGCTACCCGGCTGGCCTCCAGCAGGATCACCCGCTTGCCCGCCTCGGCCAGGCGCAGCGCCGTGTGCAGGCCGCTGAAACCGCCGCCGATCACCAGCACCTCGCAGCGCTGCTCGCCCTGCAGCGGCGCATGCTCGCTCAGGCGATCGGCGCAACTGTGGGCGTAATAGCTGTCGACGTGCTGGCTGGCGTGGCGGAACATGGGCGCCTCATGAAATTATCAATTTCTAATTTCATGAAAATCTACGCCGATAAATTCACAAAGGCAAGCCATGCCTCTGCCGCCCCCGCTCAGCACGCCGCGGACACGGCCGACGCCTCAGGCCACCTGTTGCAGTGGCTCCAGCGCGCATTCGAGGCTGGCGATCAGGTCTGCGCCGATGGCCTCGGCCAGCACGCCGCACAAGGTTTCGCCGGCGAGAAAGGCGTCCCGCGCCGCGACCGAACGCCAGCGCCCCTCCACGTGCCAGCCCGGGGCATCGCCGGCCAGCGGGAAAATCCGCAGCTCCAGGCAGCCCGATCCATCGATGCCGACGCCATCCAGCCGGGCCAGGCATTGGCCCAGTTGCGCCGAACGGCGCTGGCGGGCGCGAAAGGTCATACGGTGAACGATGCACATGACAACCTCCTGGAATGCATTCAGTACAGGCCCGCGGCGTTGCGCTGCAGCACGTGGGGCGCGGCGTCGGGCTCGGCGAACGGCGCGCAGTCGCCGGCCCGCGAATCGAGCCAGGCGGTGGCGAGCAGCAGCAGGGTCAGGGGCGCGAGCAGCCATTTGCTGGACATGGCCTGTCCTCCTTGTGGCGAATGGGGCCCAATCACCGATCAGCGGGCGATAGCGCGACTGCCGCTGAATTGGCGCAGTGGCTTGCCTCTGTCGGCGCTGACGGCAGGGCAATCGGCGATGCCTGCAGAGATTAGGTCGGCGGGCGTGCGAGCGTTAGTCGATTACTGGCCAATTCTTGCCTAAAACTGCCAAGACAATTTGACCGAAGATAAATCGACAGGGGTTAACGCCATGGATGAAACACCTTGTTTCATCGGCGATTTGCCCATTCCTGGCGAATATTTGCCTAATCCTGCCACCCCTCATGACTTGCCTGAAAAACCTGGCTAGGCTTCACGCTTCCTCAGGAGATTTGCCATGCAGTCACCCACGCACAGCACCAGCGCGCTCGAGACCCCGCTGGCCGAACTCAGCCATGAACTGGCGCGCCTGGTCGAACGCTTCGTGCCCGAAGACGGGGTGCATGTCACCGCCATTCCCGGCCTGAAACTGGCGCGGGCCACCACGCCCAGCCTGCCGATGCAGACGGTGTACGACCCCTGCCTGTGCATCATCGCGCAGGGCAGCAAGGAGATCCGCCTGGGAGACGAGCTCTACGTCTACGATCCGCTGAACTACCTGGTGGCCTCGGTGGTGCTGCCGGTGACCGGTCGGGTGATCGAAGCCAGCCCGCAGCGGCCCTACCTGAGCCTGGCACTGGAAATCGATCCGGCGCTGATCAGCAGCCTGCTCACCGAGATGCCGCCTATCGCGCCCCCCGATGCCGCCTCGCAACGCGCACTGTTTCTCGATCGCCTCGACCCACGCCTGCTGGACGCGGTGATCCGCCTGCTGCGCCTGCTGGAAACCCCGCGCGACATCGCCATGCTGGCGCCGCTGGCGCTGCGCGAGATCTTCTACCGCATGCTGCTCAGCCCGCAGGGCCATCGCCTGCACGAGGTGGTCATCGCCGACAGCCAGAGCCAGCGCATCTCGCGCGCCATCGAATGGTTGCGCAAGAACTTCGATCAGCCGCTGCGCATCGAGGAGCTGGCGCGCGAGGTCAACCTCAGCCCATCGACCCTGCATCACCGCTTCAAGGCGGTCACCGCCTTCAGCCCACTGCAATACCAGAAGCAGCTGCGCCTGCAGGAAGCGCGCCGACTGATGCTGTGCGACAACCTGGAGGCGGCGGCGGCCAGCTACCGCGTCGGCTACGAGAGCCCGTCGCAGTTCAGCCGCGAATACAGCCGCCTGTTCGGCTCGCCGCCGCAGCGCGACATCGCCCGCCTGCGCCAGGCGGCGCAGAGCCAGGCGGCGTCCTGATAACCGCGCAGGGCCATGCCCCGAGGGAGGCGTTTCAGTGGCGAGTTTTTCCGCCCTTTCTTAAAGGATGATCGCCGCTAAAGCCCCTCCCACGGCAGGTTCTACAGCCCCATCTGCTTGGCGATGATCTCGTTCATGATCTCGCGCGTACCGCCGCCGATGGAGAGGATGCGGTTGTCGCGGTACAGCCGCTCGACCAGCGACTCGCGCATATAGCCCATGCCCCCGAGGATCTGCACCGCATCGTAGGTGAGGCGGTCGGCGATATCGGTGGCGAAGTTCTTGGCCATGGAGATTTCCTTGATCACGCTGCGGCCCGCGGCCATCTGCGCCGCCTGGCGGTAGGTGAATTCGCGCGATACCTCCAGCTGGGTGGCCATCTCGGCCAGGCGGTGCTTGAGCACCTGAAACTTGCCCAGCGGCTTGCCGAACGCCTGGCGCTCGCGCGCCCAGCGCAGCGATTCTTCCAGCGCCAGCTGCGCGGTCATGTTGGCCATGATCGCCAGGCTCAGACGCTCGCTCTGGAAGTTGGCCATGATGCAGGCGAACCCGGCATTCTCCGCGCCGATCAGGTTTTCCGCCGGCACCCGGCAGTCGTCGAAGAACAGCTCGGCGGTGTCCGAGGCCCACCAGCCCATCTTCTTCAGCTTGCGCCCGACGGAAAAACCCGGCGTGCCCTGCTCGATCAGCAGCAGGCTGACGCCGCCGAAGCCCTCGCCGCCGGTACGCACCGCCACCGTGTAGTAGTCGGCGCGCACGCCGCTGGTGATGAAGGTCTTGCTGCCGCTGACCCGGTAGCAATCGCCGTCGCGCACCGCGCGGGTCTTGAGGTTGGCCACGTCGGAGCCGCCGGACGGCTCGGTCACCGCCAGCGCCATGATCTTCTCGCCGGCCAGCACCTGCGGCACCACCCGCTCGCGCAACGCCGGCCTGGCCCACTTGAGCACCGGCGGCAGGCCGATATCCAGCGAGCCGAGCCCGGCCACCAGACCGCCGGAGCCGCAACGCATCAGCTCCTCGCTGGCCGCCACCTTGGCGAATACATCGCCCTCGTGGCTGCCGCCATACTGCTCCGGGTAGCCGATACCGAGAATGCCCGCCGCGCCGGCCTTGAGGTACAGCTCGCGGGGAAACTCCTCGGCCTCCTCCCAGTCATCGATATGCGGCAGGATCTCGCGTTCGACGAAGCGCCGCACCGAATCGCGGATCAGTTGGTGGGAATCATCGAAGTACGACTGCCGGGCGGCCATGCGGGGTTCTCCCGTTATTGTTTCGGCCACCCTAACCTAGCGCTTGCTTGGCTTTCAAGCGAGCGTTTTATTTCTGCTCGCGCAAGGCCCTTCTGACCCGCGCCTGCATCTCGTAGGCCGGCCCTTCCACGGACTGGAAATCGCGGGTGTAACGCTGGGCGAAGCCATCGCTGCCCCAGTCGCGATACTGCTGCACATGCCACAGCTCATGGGCCCAGAGCGCCACGTCGTGCTCGGCGGCCTGGTCGCTGCGAAACACCACCACATCGACCAGGGTCACGGCCTGCACGTCCGGGTTCTGCAACATGAGGGTGGCGGCGTCCATCTCCTCGGTGATGCCCACGCGAAAGCGCACCTCGTCCAGCAACGCGGCGTCGTAGAAAGGCGCGAGCTGCGCGCGGATCATCAGCGGTAGCGGCTCGGTGCCGGCCCGCAGCGCCGCCTGGCGCGATTGCAGCAGCCAGGCCTCGAGTCGTGTCGCCGCCATGTTCAGGCCGTCCTCATGCAGCCGAACCGGATCGGGCACGCACAGGCAGGAGCCACCCAGGCAGACCTGCACCTGCCCGCTCGGACATTGGGCCTGTGCGGCAAGCGGCGCTCCGAACACCAGCAGCAGGGCGGCAAGGCGCAGGGCGGCGGCGATCGTGGGCATGGCAGAGAGACGCCAGAGACTACGGCTGATCAGAGGCTGATCGGCCGGCGTCCGGCCAGCGCGTGAGCCAGGGTGCCGCCATCGACCAGTTCCAGCTCGCCGCCCAGCGGCATGCCGTGGGCGATGCGCGAGGCGACCAGGCCCTTGCCGGCCAGCAACTGGGCGATGTAGTGGGCCGTGGCCTCGCCTTCCACCGTCGGGTTGGTGGCCAGGATCACTTCGCTGAAGCTGCCGGCGGCGATGCGCTCGAGCAGTTCGGGGATGCCGATGGCCTCCGGGCCCAAACCGTCGAGCGGCGACAGATGGCCCTTGAGCACGAAGTAACGGCCGCGATAGCCGGTGTGCTCCACCGCATGCACGTCCATCGGCCCTTCCACCACGCACAGCAGGCTGTCGTCGCGGCGCTCGTCGAGGCACAGCTGGCACAGCTCGTCCTCGCTCAGGCTGCGGCAGCGCTTGCAGTGGCCGACCCCTTCCATCGCCGCATTCAGCGCCTGGGCCAGGCGCAGGCCGCCGCTGCGGTCGCGTTCGAGCAGCTGCAGGGCCATGCGCTGGGCGGTCTTCTGTCCCACCCCGGGGAGGATGCGCAGGGAGTCGATCAGTTGACGGATCAGGGGGCTGAAGCTCATGGGGTTCCTACAGGTTCGTAGCCCGGATGCAATCCGGGAAAGATGTCACTGGGCATTCCCGGATTGCATCCGGGCTACACACTTGGCGCATTTGATCCAACCGCCACCACGGGGGCGATCAGACGGTATGCAGTACAAGGCGCGAAAGGCCCCGAGCACCGGAGTTTACGTCTGTAAATGAGGATGCTCGGGGCCTTTCGCAACGCAGTAATGCGTGCCGGCTGGGCGTCACATGCTCAGAAAGGCATTTTGAAGCCGGGGGGCAGCTGCATGCCTGCGGTCATGCCGGCCATCTTCTCCTGGCTGTTCTGCTCGACCTTGCGCACCGCGTCGTTGACCGCGGCGGCGATCAGGTCTTCGAGCACTTCCTTGTCTTCCTGCATCAGGCTGTCGTCCAGGGTGATGCGCTTGACGTCGTGGCGACCGGTCATCACCACGCTGACCAGGCCGGCGCCGGACTGGCCGGTGACTTCGGCGTTGGCCAGTTCTTCCTGCATCTTCTGCATCTTTTCCTGCATCTGCTGGGCCTGCTTCATCAGGCCGGCCATGCCACCTTTCATCATCTCGGTATCCTCGGTGTCCGGGGGTTAACTGGGGGTATCGATGGGCTCGATGCTGCCGTCGCGCACCTTGGCGGCGAACTGCTGGATCATCTGTTGCACCAGCGGGTCGGCCTGGATCGACGCCTCGGCGCTGCGCTGACGCTCGGCGCGGCGACGCGCGGCGGCCTGCGCCGGGGTTTCCTGCTCGGGCTTGCGC
>NZ_AVOF01000099.1:0-8956 GCF_000465935.2 Pseudomonas sp. EGD-AK9 | reverse complement strand
CCGGCCGGCACCCCGCCAGTTGGTGGCGCCGTACCCGGCTGCCCTGGCCGTCCCCTCGAACTGCAGCTCGCCGGCCAGGCCGAACACCAGCTGGGCATGGTCGTGGCTGTGGCACAGCAGTTCATGGCTGTAGTGACGCAGGGACAGGATCGGGGGCATGGCGGCTTCCTCGGCAACGCCGGCAGTGTACCGCCTGTCCGGGGCTGGCGCTGCGTCATCGAACGGTCTTTTGCCTGTCACAAGTCTTTCACCGCCAGCGCTCAAGCTCGTCGAAAACCAGCCGGAGCACGCCCATGACCAGCGCCCAGCTCGCCAAGCCCAGCCGCAAGCAACGTGTCCGCACCCTGTGGATCTCCGACGTGCACCTCGGCACCCGCGACTGCCAGGCCGAGCACCTGGCGGCCTTCCTCAAGCGTTATTCGGCCGACCGCATCTACCTGGTCGGCGACATCATCGACGGCTGGAAGCTGCGCGGCGGCATCTACTGGCCGCAGGCGCACACCAACGTGATCCGCCGCCTGCTGACCATGAGCAAGCGCGGCACCGAGGTGATCTACGTCACCGGCAACCACGACGAATTCCTGCGCCGCTATTCCAGCCTGATGCTGGGCAATATCCAGCTGGTCGACGAGGCCGAGCACGTCACCGTCGACGGCCGTCGTCTGCTGGTGATCCACGGCGACCAGTTCGACGTGATCACCCGCTACCACCGCTGGCTGGCCTTTCTCGGCGACTCGGCCTACGAGTTCACCCTGACCCTCAACCGCTGGCTCAACCATTGGCGCAGCCGCTGGGGCTACGGCTACTGGTCGCTGTCGGCCTACCTCAAGCACAAGGTCAAGACCGCGGTGAACTTCATCAGCGACTTCGAGGAGGCCATCGCCCACGAATGCGTCAAGCGCGGCCTGCAGGGCGTGGTCTGCGGCCATATCCACCACGCCGAGATTCGCCAGGTCGGTGGCGTGGAGTACATGAACTGCGGCGACTGGGTGGAGTCCTGCACCGCGCTGATCGAGCACTGGGACGGACAGATCGAGCTGTACCGCCTGGCCGAGGCGCAGGCGCGTCTGGCCGGCGAGGAGCAGGCCGCCGCCGTGCTCGAGAGCGGCGCATGAGGATACTGATCGTCTCCGACGCCTGGACGCCGCAGGTCAACGGCGTGGTCACCAGTCTGCAGGCCCTGGTGCGCGAGCTGCGCGGCCTGGGCCATCAGGTCAAGCTGCTGTCGCCGGCGGACTTTCGTGCCGTGCCCTGTCCGAGCTACCCGGAGATTCCGCTGGTGTGGAACCTGTGGCGGGTCGGCGCGGCGATCCGCGACTTTCGTCCCGACTGCGTCCACCTGGCCACCGAGGGGCCGCTGGGCTGGACGGCGCGGCGCTGGCTGGTCAGGCGTGGCCTGGCCTTTTCCACGGCCATCCACACCCGTTTTCCCGAATACGTCAGCACCCGCTGGCCGTGGATCGCGCCGCGCTGGGGCTATGCCTTCCTGCGCGCCTTCCATCGCCCCAGCCAGGCGGTGCTGGTGACCACCGAGCGGCTGCGCGAGGAGTTCGCCGGCTGGCGCCTGCAGCGTCTGCAGCTGTGGCGCAAGGGCGTCGATAGCGAACTGTTTCGCGTCGACGGCGAGCGCCCGCGGCCGCCGCGGCCGATCTTTCTCTACGTCGGGCGCATCGCCCCGGAGAAGAACCTCGAGGCCTTTCTCGATCTGGATCTACCCGGCGAGAAGCGCGTGGTCGGCGACGGCCCGCAGCGCGAGGCGTTGCAGGCGCGCTATCCGCAGGTGCGCTTTCTCGGCTATCGCCATGGCCGGCAACTGGCCGAGGCCTACCAGGATGCGGCGGTGCTGGTGTTCCCGTCGCGCACCGATACCTACGGCCTGGTGATGCTGGAGGCGCTGGCCTGTGGCACGCCGGTGGCCGCCTATCCGGTGGCCGGGCCGCTGGATGTGCTGCAGCAGGGCGTCAGCGGGGTGATGGACGAGGATTTGCGCAGCGCCTGCCTGGCGGCGCTGGAACTGGACCGGGCGCGCTGCGCCGAGCTGGCTGCGGCGCAGTCCTGGCGCGCCTCGGCGCTGGAGTTTCTGGCGTTGCAGCCTTCTGTCGATGGCGAGCCGGTGCTGGGCGAGGCGCTGGCGGACGGCCGTTAGTGGGGGCGCACGGCGCACCCTACGCGAGCGTGCTCCGCGCAGACCTTACAGAATGACCTTGTCGCGCAGCTTCTCGGCGGCCTGGTTGAGCGCCTGGATCACCCGCTCCTTGTCGAAGTTCTGGATGCCGTTGGTGTCCAGGTACATGGAGAAGCCCGGCAGTTCGTGCTCGACGTAGCTGGAGGTGGCGCCCAGGTCGCGGCGGAAGTCCACCACCTGGTAGATCTGCACCGGGCGGGTGAAGCCCTTGACCGCGATCTGGCCCTTGTCGCGGCACATGATCACGTCCTTGACCAGCGAATAGGTCTCGTGGGAAATGAGGATCTCGCCGGATTCGGCAGCACTTTCCAGGCGGCTGGCGAGGTTCACGTCGCGGCCGATGATGGTGTAGTCCATGCGCGTGTCGGCGCCGAAGTTGCCCACCGTGCAGTAGCCGGTATTGAGCCCCATGCGGATTTCCAGCGGCTTGGTGATGCCCTGGGCGCGCCATTGCTGGCGCAGCACCTTCATGTGCTTGCGCATGGCGATGGCCATGGACACCGCCGCCACCGCGTCCTTCTTGGCGCCCTGGCTGCTGGGGTCGCCGAAGAAGATCATCACCGCATCGCCGATGAACTTGTCGATGGTGCCGCCGTATTTCAGGCAGATCTTCGACATCTCGTTGAGGTAGGTGTTGAGCAGGTCGGTCAGCGCCTCGGCTTCCAGCTCCTCGGACAGCTCGGTGAAGCCCTTGATATCGGAGAAGAACACCGTGAGCTTCTTGCGCTGGGTCTCCAGGCGCACGCTCTTCTTGCCGGTGAAGATCGACTCCCACACCTGCGGCGACAGGTATTTGGCCAGGTTGCGCGCCAGTCGCGCGGCCTTTTCCTGCTCGCGCTTGATCTCGCTGCGCACCTGGGCCAGGCGCAGGCCCTGCTGGTTGACGAAGTAGGCGGTGATGCAGATGTACAGGGTGGCGAAGAGGATACTGACCAGCGCCACCAGGGTCGGGGTGTCGGTATTGAGATGAACTTCCACCAGCGCGGCGCACAGCGCCAGGCTGCTGCCGGCCACTAGCAGGGCCAGGCCCAGGTAGCGCAGGCCGCCGATGACCAGGGCGCTGAAGCTCAGGGTGAGCAGGAACATCAGGCTGGGCACGCTGGAAAAGCCCAGCAGCACCGCGGCCGCGCCGGCATGCAGGGCGTCGATGAACAGCAGGGCGAGGTCGGTCTGCCCGGGGTGGTCGCGTTTGAAGCGGCGGCTGAGGTTGTGCGCCAGGTGCGGGTAGAGCAGGGCGTAGGGCACCATCCACAGGATGTCGTAGGCGAAGTGGCCGACGACGGTGCCGGCGGCGATGCTGGCGGCCGTGGCGATATAGGCCAGTACGCGCGAATAGTATTCGCGCAACGGCGGCGTCGGCAGCCCGTTGACACGGCTGGGGGTGGCTGACTTCATCTGCTGAAACTATCCCTGCTGGATTTCTGGCGTCTCTTGCTGGACGCCTGGAGTGGTCTGCAAGACCTGAGCCAGGAGCTCGGTGGGCGA
This sequence comes from Pseudomonas sp. EGD-AK9, assembly GCF_000465935.2. Lineage (NCBI taxonomy): Bacteria > Pseudomonadati > Pseudomonadota > Gammaproteobacteria > Pseudomonadales > Pseudomonadaceae > Pseudomonas > Pseudomonas sp. EGD-AK9. Next base: position 5,286 of record NZ_AVOF01000099.1, on the reverse strand, counting down.
GGATCATAACCAAGGGGGGGCGGTCAGCCAAGCGCGACCGCCGAGTGGCGCCAAAGTAACGGCAGGCGGTTGCTGGGAAGCTCCGTAGGGTGCGCGGTGCGCACCGCTGACAGGAAGGCCGGTGCGTGCGGCGCACCCCAAGAGGTGGCTGAAACCCTGCGGCTAGAAGCGGATGCGGCCGGTAAAGGCATCCTTGAGCATCACCCAGTCGCCCATCAGGCTGTACAGCGGGTACTGGAAGGTGGCCGGGCGGTTCTTCTCGAAGACGAAGTGGCCGACCCAGGCGAAGCCGTAGCCGGCCAGCGGCATGGCCAGCAGCCACAGCCACTGCTGGGTGGCCAGGGCATAGGCGAGGATCGCCAGCACCAGCAGGCTGCCGACGTAGTGCAGGCGGCGGCAGGTGGGGTTGCTGTGCTCCTGCAGGTAGTAGGGGTAGAACTCGGCGAAGCTCTGGTAGCGTTCGGTGGTCTGGGCGGTCATGGCGCACCTCCTGTTATTGTCGGCGTCAGTCTCTCGGGCATGCCAGGCAGGCACCCCCACATCATGAAGAACCACACAGCATGCCCACCGCCCTCATCCGGCGCTTCGCGCCACCTCCTCCCGCAGGCAGAAGGGTATAAGGAAGGTGCCGCTGTGCACTATCACATTAATTCGGCTGTCTCCCTGGGCCACTGACATAAGGTGCCAGTTTAGTATCCTTGCGCCGCCAAGCCGAGCGTTGACGGCCTGATCCAACCTACAAGAACAAGAGCATGAGCGAGAGAACCACATCCTCCAGCTGGGCCCTGGCCATAGTGCAGGCGCTGGAGCTGGGCGGCGTCGACTGCGCCAGGCTGTTTGCCGAGCTGGGCCTGGATTACGCGGCGTTGAGCGACCCCGACGCGCGCTTTCCGCAGGACGCCATGACCCGCCTGTGGCAGCGCGCGGTGGCGTTGTCCGGCAACCCGGCGATCGGCCTGAACATGGCGCAGGTGGTGCGTCCGGCCTCCTTCCACGTGGTCGGCTACGCGCTGATGTCCAGCCGCAACCTGCGCGACGGCTTCACCCGCCTGGTGCGCTACCAGCGCATCATCGGCGAGGGCGCCGACCTGAGCTTCCTGCCCCAGCCCGACGGCTATGCGCTGACCCTGGCGATCCACGGCGACCGCCTGCCGCCGGCGCGGCAGAGCGCCGAGGCGTCGCTGGCCTACTGCCTGGCGTTCTGCCGCTGGATGACCGGCAAGCCGATCCGTCCGCGCGAGATCCGCCTGCAGGGGCCGCCGCCCGCCGATCTGGCGCCCTACCAGCAGGTGTTCCAGGCACCGCTACGGTTCAATGCCGAGCATTACGGGCTGATCTTCGAGCGCGGCGATCTGGAGGCGCCGCTGCCCAGCGCCAACGAGGCGCTGGCGCAGTTGCACGACCGGTTCGCCGGCGACTACCTGGCGCGCTTCTGCGGCAGCCGCGTCACCCACCAGGCGCGTCAGGTGCTGTGCCGCCTGCTGCCGCAGGGCGAGCCGCGCCGCGAGGTGGTGGCGCAGGCCCTGCACCTGTCGCAGCGCACCCTGCAGCGGCGCCTGCAGGAGGAGGGCACCAGCTACCAGCAGCTGCTCGACGACACCCGCCGCGAGTTGGCCGAACAGTACCTGGCACAGCCCAACCTGACCTTGCTGGAAGTCGCCTACCTGCTCGGCTTCGCCGACCCGAGCAATTTCTTCCGCGCCTTCCGCCGCTGGTTCGAGGAAACCCCGGGCGAGTACCGCGCGCGGCTATGAAGGGGCCGTAGCCCGGATGCCATCCGGGCTACGGCCCTTGCGAATACGGGTTCGGGGGATTTCAGCTCGGCCAGGCAATCCGTTGCCTGCGCGCCTCGGCCCTGGGTGGGAGCCGCGGATCCGAACGGCTTGTTCTCAGTGGCGCCAGAAGGCGGGCAGCAGCAGCACCAGCACGGTGAGGATCTCCAGACGGCCCAGCAGCATGCCCAGGGTCAGCAGCCACTTGGCCAGATCCGGCAGGCTGGCGTAGTTGCCGGCCGGGCCGACCACTTCGCCCATCCCCGGGCCGACCCCGGAGACCATGGCCGCGGCGCCGGTCAGGGCGGTGATCCAGTCCACCCCGCACATGGCCACCGCCAGGGCCAGGCCGGCGATGGTGATGGTGTAGAAGAAGGCGAAGGCGAGGATCGAGCGGACGATGTCCTCGTCCAGGCGGTGGCGGTTGTACTGCTGCTTGATCACCGCGCGCGGGTGGATCAGCTGCTTGAGGTTGGCCTTGAGCAGGATGTAGGCGACCTGGAAGCGGAAGATCTTCAGGCCGCCGGCGGTGGAACCGGAGCAGCCGCCGACGAAGCCCAGGTAGAAGAACATCATGCTGGCGAAGGGGCCCCACAGGTGATAGTCACCGACGGCGAAGCCGGTGGTGGTCATGATCGAGGTGATGTTCACCGCCACATGGCGCAGCGCGTCGAGCCAGTGCAGGTCGGTGGAGAGCCATTTCCAGCCGGTCAGCACCAGCCAGCTGCCCAGCAGCAGCACGAGAAAGCCACGCACCTGCGCGTCGCGCGTCAGGGCCCGGTAGTTGCCGCGCAGGGTGGCGACATAGAGCACGAAGGGCAGGCTGCCGAGCACCATCACCAGCACCGCGACCCAGTGCACCGCCGGCTGCTGCCATTTGCCCAGCGAGGCGTCGGAGGTGGAGAAACCGCCGGTGGCGATGGCCGACATGGCATGGTTGATGGCGTCGAACAGGTTCATGCCGGCCAGCCAGAAGGCCAGCACGGCGAAGCTGCTGAGGCCGACATAGGCCAGCACCATGTACTTGGCGACCATGTGCGAGCGCGGCATGACCTTGTCCGAACGGTCCGAGGACTCGGTCTGGAACAGGCGCATGCCGCCGATGCGCAGCATCGGCAGGATCGCCACGGCCATGGCGATGAAGCCGATGCCGCCGAGCCAGTGCAGCAGCGAACGCCAGATCAGGGTGCCCGGCGACATGTCGTCCAAGCCACTGAACACCGTGGCGCCGGTGGCGGTGATGCCGGACATGCTCTCGAAGTAGGCGTCGGTGATGCTGGCGCGTTCGGCGAAGAGGAACGGCAGGGCGGCGAAGATCGACACCATCACCCAGCTCGACACCGTCAGCATGTACATGTCGCGCGGGCGCAGCTGGGTCTGCTGCGGGCGCCCCTGGGCGACCATGGCCACGCCGACCAGCGCGGTGATCAGGCTGGACCAGAGGAAGGCATTGATGCCCTGCGGCTGCTCGAACGCCAGCAGGGTGCCGATCGGCACCAGCATGCTGACCGCCAGGGTGATCAGGAAGATGCCGTTGATGAAGGCGAGGATACGCAGGCTGGACAGGGACATCGGCTCAGTGCTTCCAGAAGCTGCGGGTGACCAGCACCAGCACGGTGAGGATTTCCAGGCGGCCCAGCAGCATGCCCAGGGTCAGCAGCCACTTGGCCGAGTCCGGCAGGCTGGCGAAGTTGCCGGCCGGGCCGATGGTCGGACCGAGGCCCGGGCCGACGTTGCACACCGCGGTGGCGGCGCCGGTCAGCGCGGTGACCCAGTCCAGGCCGACCAGGGTCAGGGCCAGGGCCAGCACGCCGATGGTGATGGTGAAGAAGAAGGAGAAGGTGATCAGCGAGCGGACGATCTCCTCGTCCAGGTTGTGGTTGTTGTACTGCTGCTTGATCACCGCGCGCGGGTGCACCAGCTGCATCAGGTTGGCCTTGAGCAGCACGTAGGCGACCTGGAAGCGGAAGACCTTCAGACCGCCGGAGGTGGAGCCCGAGCAGCCGCCGACGAAGGTCAGGTAGAAGAACAGCAGCACGGCGAAGCCGCCCCAGGTGGTGTAGTCGCCCAAGGCGTAGCCGGTGGTGGTGACCACCGAGGTGACGTTGACCGCGACGATGCGCACGGCGTCCAGCCAGCTGTGCTCGGAGTGCAGCCACAGCCAGGTGCCGAACACCAGCCAGGTCAGCAGCAGGAAGCCGAGGAAGCCGCGTACCTGGTGGTCGCGCAGCAGCGCCTGGCGGTTGCCGCGCACGAAGGCGACGTAGAGCATGAAGGGCAGGCCGCCGAGGATCATCAGCAGCACGGAGGTCCAGTGCACCGCCGGTTGTGGCCAGTTGGCCAGGGACGAGTCGGAGGTGGAATAGCCGCCGGTGGAGATCGAGGTCATCGCGTGGTTGATCGCCTCGAAGGGGTTCATGCCGGCGGCCCAGTAGGCCAGGAAGCCGAGCCCGGTGAGGGCCAGGTAGACCAGCAGCAGGTACTTGGCGGCCATGTGCGAGCGCGGCATCACCTTCTCGCCCCAGTCCGAGGACTCGGTCTGGAACAGGCGCATGCCGCCGACCCGCAGCAGCGGCAGGATGGCCACGGCCATGCCGATGAAGCCGATGCCGCCCAGCCATTGCAGCATCGAACGCCAGATCAGGATGCCCGGCGACATGTCGTCCAGGCCGACCAGCACGGTGGAACCGGTGGTGGTGACGCCGCTCATGGTCTCGAAGAAGGCGTCGGTGTAGCTGATATGGGCAATGAGCATCATCGGCAGGGCGGCGAAGCAGCACACCACGCTCCAGCTGCCGGTGGTCAGCAGGTACATGTCGCGCGGGCGCAGCTGGGCGTTCTGCGGGCGCCCGGGAATCACCAGGGCCAGGCCGGCGATCAGGGTGATCAGGCTCGACCAGAGGAAGGCGTCGAGGTCTTCGGGGTGTTCGAAGATCAGCAGGGTGAGCATGGGAATGACCATGCTCACCGCCAGAGTAATGAGAAAGATGCCGATGATGAAACCGATGATGCGCAGCGTCGGCAAGGCCATGGAGTGGGCTCTGGCAGGTTGCAAAAGGCGTCATTCTACCCGCGGACGGGCGGCTGTAAACCGCCGCGGACGGGGCTTTACAAGCGCATGGCGGAGAATAGAATAGCCGCCAGTTGCCGGCGTCCGCCGGTTTCCGAGTCCTCCTCAAATGTCCGACGCTAATCCCTGCCTCACGTGCGGCGCCTGCTGCGCGTTTTTTCGTGTGTCCTTCTTCTGGGGCGAGTGCCAATCGGCCGGCGGTAGCGTGCCGGACGAGCAGGTCATCCAGATCAGCCCGCACTACGTCGCCATGCGCGGCACCGAAAGCAAACCGGCGCGCTGCACCCAGCTGCTCGGCGAGGTCGGCTGCGGCGTGCGCTGCACCCTGTACGAACAGCGCTCGAGCAGTTGCCGCGAGTTCGACGCGTCCTGGGAGAACGGCGTGCACAACCCGCGCTGCGACGAGGCGCGCCAGGCCCACGGCCTGCCGCCGCTGACGCCGCC
>NZ_AVOF01000098.1:0-8997 GCF_000465935.2 Pseudomonas sp. EGD-AK9 | reverse complement strand
AGCGGCAGGCGGTAGCCTAAGGCCGAGTCGCCCGGCAGCAGGCGGCAGTGCTCGTCGCGCAGGAACCAGCGGCCGCTCTGCCAGCCGGCGCCGTCCACCCGCCGCGCCAGCGGCAGCACCTGGCCGACCACGGCATCGAGGCCCTGGTCGAACACCTTGCGCAGGCGCTCGCGCTCCAGCGCATCGCTCAGCCGCGCATCGTCCGGGGTGACGTTGTCCGGCAGCTTGCGCTCGCGCCACAGGTAGTAGAACCAGTCCTCGTAAGCTGGGAAGACGCATTCGCCGTCCACATCCAGGCGCGCCGCCAGGGCCGCGAGAAAGTGCGCGGCGGTGTCGGCGTCGGCGCCGTAGCCGCGCGTTTCGTCAGCCAGCAGCCTGGGTTCGTGCCAGATCGGCTCGCCGTCCTGGCGCCAGAAACAGTTCAGTGACCAGCGCGGTAGCTGCTCGCCCGGGTACCACTTGCCCTGGCCGAAGTGCACCAGGGCCTTGGGCGCATAGTGCGCGCGCAGGCGGTGGAACAGCTCGGCGGCCAGGCGCCGCTTGTTCGGCCCCAGCGCGGCGGTGTTCCACTCCTCGTCGTCGGGGTAGTCGAGGGCGACGAAGGTCGGCTCGCCGCCCATGGTCAGGCGCACGTCGTGGCGCTGCAGGTCCTCGTCGATCTGCCGGCCGAGGGCATCGATCGCCTGCCACTGCGCCGCGCTGTAGGGCTTGCTGACCCGCGGCGCCTCCCAGATGCGCTCCACCTGCATCTGGTGCTCGAACTCGCATTCGCACTCGTCCAGCGCGCCGGAAATCGGCGCCGCCGAGGACGGCTCGGGGCTGCAGGCCAGCGGGATATGGCCCTCGCCGGCGAACAGCCCGCTGGTGGGATCGAGGCCGATCCAGCCGGCGCCGGGCAGGTACACCTCGCACCAGGCGTGCAGGTCGGTGAAGTCCTGGTCGGTGCCGGAGGGGCCGTCGAGGGCTTTGACGTCGGCGGTCAGCTGGATCAGGTAGCCGGAGACGAAGCGCGCCGCCAGGCCCAGGTGGCGCAGCAGCTGCACCAGCAGCCAGGCCGAGTCGCGGCAGGAGCCGGAGGCCTTCTCCAGGCTCTGCTCGGGCGTCTGCACGCCCGGCTCCAGACGGATCAGGTAGCGGATATCGCCGGACAGCCGCTGATTCAGCGCCACCAGAAAATCCACGCTGGCCGTGGGTGCGCGGTCGATGCTGGCCAGGTACTCGGCGAACTTCGGCGTGGCCGCCAGCTTGACCAGGTAGGGCGCCAGCTCGCGCTGCTCGCCCTCGGTGTAGGCAAAGGGAATGCGCTCGGCATAAGGCTCGAGAAAGAAGTCGAAGGGGTTGAACACCGCCATCTCGGCGACCAGATCCACCTCCACCCTGAGCTCGCGGGTCTTCTCGGGGAACACCAGGCGCGCCAGGTAGTTGCCCTGCGGGTCCTGCTGCCAGTTGACGAAGTGCTCGCCCGGCTCGACCTTCAGCCCGTAGGAAAGGATGCGCGTGCGGCTGTGCGGCGCCGGGCGCAGGCGCACCAGCTGCGGGCCGAGGTTCACCGCACGGTCGTAGCGGTAGTGGGTGACGTGGTGCAGCGCGACATGGATCGACACGGCGGCCTCCTGCAAGCCTGGACGACCTGCCAAGCCGCGCAAGACTTATGCCAGGGGCCGGGGCGCCTGTTTCGCGGGCTCGCCAGCGCACCCGGCCCTCAATCGGAGCAAGGCCTGCACCAAGGCCGAATCGACGCACAAGATTGGCGCAGTCTCAGCACTCGCCGTCCAGGCTGGCGATCCAGCGGTCGATCAGCTCCAGCCCCTCGCGATGGACACTGGAGCGGCCTAGCTCGGGCATCATGATGCTGGGGTCGGTACTGTGCAGGCGAAAACTCAGCACCGATTTCTCCGGCGCGCCGGGGTGGATATCCACCAGGCGGTCGCCGGAGCCCTTGCCCGCCGCCACCGGTTGCTTGCACAGGCCATAGGCGATGCCCAGCGGTGTATCCGGGTCGAGATAGAGCCCGGAGGTGCGCCCCGGCCCCTCGCGGTTGTGGCAGTGCGCGCAGTTGGCGTCCAGATAGCTGCGCGCCTGCGCCTGCACCCCCTCCCCCGCACGCGGCTTGCCCCACAGGGCGTTTTGCGGCACCTCGGCCAGGTCGCGCGGCAGCCCCTGCAACAGGCCCGCGGCCTGCCAGCGCTGCAACTGGTTGGCCAGCCCCTCGGCGTAGGCGAAATCCTTGTTCAACTGGCGCGCCTTCGGCCCCAGCGGCGCCACGCCCTTGCCTGCCTGCTCCTCATGGCAGCCGGCGCACTGATTGGCATCCGGCACCTGGTAGTCGACCGCCAGCACCTCGCCGCGCTCGTCATGCAGTCGCAGATCGAAGCTGGCGCCGGCCCAGTCCAGGGTCGCCTCGCGCTGGGCGGCGTCCCACACATAGGGCAGCGTCACCCAGCCCTGCTCCTGGCGCAGCAGGATACGCGTCTCGATCAGCCGCACCCGCTTCAGCTCGACCGCCTCGGCGCCCTGCTGCTCGCTGCGCAGCAGGCGGCCCTGGGCATCGCGCGGGTAGTAGAAGGTCTTGCTCAGCACGGTGCCGACGGGATAGTCGAAGCGCGCCTCGGCGTACTGCGCCTGGCTGCCCACGGGCATCCAGAGGGTGCGCAGCTTGTGCGCGTAGTCGGTGAACAGCGGCGTATTGAGGTCGTAGGGCAGCACACCGGCGGCCGGCTGCAGCCGGCCGTCGCGTTGCTCCAGTACGCCCCAGGCGCTGAGTAGCTCGGGATAGTCCTCGCCGCTGGGCAGATGCAGCGGAGCCCGCTGCTGCTCGCAGGCGCCGAGCAGCAGTGCGGCGATCACCAGCCAGCCACGCATCATGCGTCCTCGCCCGCCTCGGCCAGCGCCGCCTGCAGCTCCACCGCCGGCAGGCGCGGCAGTTCGCAGCGATGCGGCGTAATGTCAGTGCTGATGTTCTTGTAGCCGCCAGGGCCATCGACGTTGACGATGCCGGCCTCGCCATTGTCGATGCAGATGGCCAGCTGGGCCGGCAGCTTGCCGTCCACCAGCTTGTCCGGGTTGACGTAGCCGTCCCAGAGAATGTCCGGCAGACGGCCGTTGAGGCCGAACTTGGCCAGCTTCAGCGCCTTCAGCTCGAGGTTGTCCGGGCTGTCGCCGCCGGGGCCGAAGCGGTTGCCGTGGATATGGATGGCTTCCGGATAGGGATCGAAATCCTCCTCGGTGGAGAGGTCGCTGTAGCCGGTGCTGAAGTAGCTGCTGACGATGACGTTGGCGGTGCGGTGCTCGCCGATGTCGTTGTCGAAGATCTCCACCTGGTCGTTGGAGTTGATCACCACCCCCGAGCCGGCCGGAATGCTCGCCACCGGCGTGCCCTTGTGCCCGAAGTTCTTGTGGTTGTTGCCCTCGACCCTGTTGCGGTAGACCCGCGTGGTATGCCCCGGCTGCGGCAGGTTGGGCATGTTGAATACCAGGATGCCGCCGGTATTGCCGGTGGCGAGGTTGTCATGGACGTCGGCACCGATGGTGTTCTCGATCTCGATGCCGGCGACGTTGCGCTCGGCGCGGCTGTTGCGCACCACCACGTTGCGCGACTGGCCGACGTAGATGCCGGCGTCCGAGGCGCCGATGGCCACCACGCCGTCGACCAGCACGTTCTCGGTCTGCACCGGGTAGATGCCGTAGGCGCCGTTCTCGGTGGCCGGGCCGTTGGTCCACTCGGTGCGCACGCGGCGGATGATGATGTTCCGGCCGCCGGCCACCTTGAGCGCGTCGCCCTTGCTGTCCTCCAGGGCCAGGTCCTCGATGGTGAAGTCCGAGGCGTTCACCAGCAGCCCCTCGGCGCCGGACTTCTGCCCCTTGAAGTTGAGGATGGTGCGATCCATGCCGGCGCCGCGCAGGGTCACGCCGCTGACCTTGAGGCTCAAGCCGCGATCGAGCTGAAAGGTACCGGCGGGAATCTCGATCACCTCGCCCGGCTTGGCCTTGATCAGCCGGGTCTGCAGCTGCTTCTGGAAGTCCAGATCGGCCGCGGGCGGCGGCGACTCGCTGCAGGCGGCGAGCAACAGGGACAGGGCGAGCAGGGATGGCGCGGCACTACGCATGACGGACTCCGGCGTTGTTCTTATATTTTGGAACTATAGTTCCAAATAGAGCGCAAACCAAGCCGGTCGCGGGGCAGGAGCGGTTTTAGCCGCGAATCCAGACCCCAGGCAGCAGATAGGACAACGCCAGCACGAGGCTGGCGTTGCGATGCTAGCGCGGCGCTACCGGGCGCGGCTTCTTCTTGCCGCCGCCCCCGGCCTTGCCGCCCTTCTTCTGCTCCTGCAGCTTGGCGAAGGCCGCCGCCTTGGCCTGCTCGCGCTTGTCCCAGGGCTTGCTGCCGTCGCTGGCGCGCGGCGGCAGGCCGTTGTGCTGGGTGAGCATCTTGCCGCCAGCCCCCGCCTTCTTGCTGCCGGCCGGCGTCGAGTTCTTGCGTCGCGCGCTGTGGTACTCGTCGACCTGCGGCTGGTGCGCCGGGATCAGCTGATGCTTGCCGGGCCCGATCAGGTCGCTGCGCCCCATGCTGGTCAGCGCCTCGCGCAGCAGCGGCCAGCCCTTGGGGTCGTGGTAGCGCAGGAAGGCCTTGTGCAGGCGGCGCTGCTGCTCGCTCTTGACGATGGTCACGCCGTCGCTCTTGTAGGTGACCTTGCGCAGCGGGTTCTTGCCCGAGTGGTACATGGCGGTGGCGGTGGCCATCGGCGAGGGATAGAAGGCCTGCACCTGGTCGGCGCGGAAACCGTTGCGCTTGAGCCACAGGGCGAGGTTGAGCATGTCCTCGTCGGTCGTCCCTGGATGGGCGGCGATAAAGTAGGGGATCAGGTACTGCTCCTTGCCCGCCTCCTTCGAGTACTTCTCGAACATCTGCTTGAAGCGGTCGTAGCTGCCGATGCCCGGCTTCATCATCTTGTCCAGCGGGCCGCGCTCGGTGTGCTCCGGGGCGATCTTCAGGTAACCGCCGACGTGGTGGGTGACCAGCTCCTTGACGTACTCGGGCGACTCCACCGCCAGGTCGTAGCGCAGACCCGAGGCGATCAGGATCTTCTTCACCCCGGGCAGGGCGCGGGCCTTGCGGTACAGCTCGATCAACGAGCTGTGGTCGGTATTGAGGTTCTCGCAGATGCCGGGGAACACGCAGGACGGCTTGCGGCAGTGCTTCTCGATCTCCGGGTCCTTGCAGGCGATGCGGTACATGTTGGCGGTCGGCCCGCCGAGGTCGGAGACCACGCCGGTGAAGCCCGGCACCTTGTCGCGCATTTCCTCGATCTCGCGGATGATCGAGTCGTGCGAGCGGTTCTGGATGATGCGGCCCTCGTGCTCGGTGATCGAGCAGAAGGTGCAGCCGCCGAAGCAGCCGCGCATGATGTTCACCGAGAAGCGGATCATCTCGTAGGCCGGGATCTTCTCCTTGCCATAGGCCGGGTGCGGCACGCGCGCATAGGGCATGCCGAACACGTAGTCCATCTCCTCGGTGGTCATGGGGATGGGCGGCGGGTTGAACCAGACGTCCACCTCGCCATGCCTCTGCACCAGGGCGCGGGCGTTGCCCGGGTTGGTTTCCAGGTGCAGCACGCGGTTGGCATGGGCGTAGAGCACCGGGTCGTTGCGCACCTTCTCGAAGGACGGCAGGCGGATCACCGTCTTGTCGCGGGTCATGCGCGGGCTTTCGAGGATCTGCACCACCTTGGCTTCGTTGGGGTCTTCAACCGCCCCCTTCTCCTGCTCGATGGCGCAGGCGGCGGTGTCCTGGGTGTTGACGTAGGGGTTGATGATCTTGTCGATGCGCCCCGGGCGGTCGATGCGGGTGGAGTCGACCTCGAACCAACCCGCGGGGGTGTCGCGACGGACGAAGGCAGTGCCGCGGATATCGGTGATGGTCTCGATCGACTCGCCGCGCGACAGGCGCTGGGCCACCTCGACCACCGCGCGCTCGGCGTTGCCGTAGAGCAGGATGTCGGCGGTGGCGTCCATCAGGATCGAACGGCGCACCTTGTCCTGCCAGTAGTCGTAGTGGGCGATGCGGCGCAAGGATGCCTCGATACCGCCGAGCACCACCGGCACATGGCTGAAGGCCTCCTTGCAGCGCTGGCTGTAGACCAGGCTGGCGCGATCCGGGCGCTTGCCGGCCAGGCCACCGGGGGTGTAGGCATCGTCGCTGCGGACCTTCTTGTCGGCGGTGTAGCGGTTGATCATCGAGTCCATATTGCCCGCCGCCACGCCGAAGAACAGGTTCGGCTCGCCGAGCTTCATGAAATCGTCTTTGCTGCGCCAGTCCGGCTGCGCGATGATGCCGACGCGAAAGCCCTGGGCCTCGAGCAGGCGGCCGATGATGGCCATGCCGAACGAGGGATGGTCGACGTAGGCATCACCGGTGACGATGATGATGTCGCAGCTGTCCCAGCCGAGCTGATCCATCTCTTCCCGGCTCATCGGCAGGAAGGGTGCGGGCCCGAAACACTCGGCCCAGTACTTGGGATAGTCGAACAGCGGCTTGGCGGCTTGCATGTTTTTTGATCGATCGGGCTCTCGAAGGGGCGCGGATCATAGCATAAAAAGTGATCAACCCACCCACCCCGGCGGCGCCAAATCTTTTGTGATCACGACCCTGGCCAATGGCTATACTCGGAGCCAGAAACCAAATCCGGCGGCCGCCAGACGGCCCGGCACAAGGGGTAAGCGGGTGGGGCGTTTTCTCTCTCCGGGACTGATGATCCTGATCCTGGCCTGTTGCTGCGGTTGGGCTACTGCCGCGCCCATTACCCTGGACGCCGGCAGCAGCGGCCTGTGGCTCAACGACCGGATCGAACTGCTGGAAGACGTCGGCGGCCAGCTGAGCATAGCCGACATGGCCGATCCCGCCGTGCAGGCGCGCTTCGTGCCCGCCGAGGGCCGCGCCACCGTCGGCCAGAGCCGTAACCCCTGGTGGATCAAGGTCAGCCTGCAGCGCAGCGCCGACGCCCCGCGCCAATGGTGGCTGGAAAACGCCGGCATCACCATCTACCGCCTGCAGCTGTACCTGCCGGACGGCCAGGGCGGCTGGCACGAGCGCCAGACCGGCGACGCCGTGCCCTATGCCGAGGGTCGCGATTACCCCTACCGGCGCATGCTGTTCAAGCTGCCGGAGCTCGGCGAACAGCCCCTGACCCTGTACTTTCGCAGCCTCGACCCCGGCGGCAACTCCTTTCCGCTCAAGGTCTGGCAGCTGTCCGACCTGGAGCAGCAGGCCAGCCGCGAGAACCTCGGCTTCGGCCTGATCTACGGGGTGATACTCGCCCTGCTGCTGTACAACCTGTTCATCCTCATCGCCCTGCACGACAAGGCCTACCTCTGGTACGTGCTGGCCACCGCCTGCGTGCTGGTGTTCATCCTCAGCATGACCGGCCACGGCTTCCAGTACCTCTGGCCCGGCAGCGCGGTGCCGTTCTGGCTGGATCGCATCACCCTGCCCTCGCTCTGGGGCATCTTCGTCATGCGCTTCACCCAGGAGCTGCTCTACACCAGGCGCGGCCTGCGCTGGCCGCACCAGTTGCTGAATGCCGGCTGCGCGCTGTACGTCGTCGCCATCCTCGTCAATGCCCTCGGCTACCGCGCCGAAGGCGCGCTGATCATCGCCCTGACTCCCATCGTCACCGTGCCCGCCGCGCTGTTCAGCGCCGCCATGCGCGTCTACCAGGGCTTCTTTCCGGCACGCTTCTACCTGCTCGGCTACGGCGCCGTGCTGGCCAGCACCCTGGTGCTGGTGATGCGCGCCGCCGGGCTGATCGAGCCGGGCAACTTCACCGCCTACCTGTTCCCCATTTCGGTGGCGGCCGAGACCATCCTGTTCTCCTTCGCCCTGGCCTACCGCATCCAGATGCTCAAGCAGGAAAAGGCCGAGGCGCTGCAGCAGGCCGACCGCGAGAAGACCGCGCGCCTGGCCCAGGTGCAGGCCAGCGCCGACGAGCTGCAGGCCGCAGTAGCCGCGCGCACTGCCGAACTGGCCGCGGCCAACGCGCGCCTGTGCCTGCGCGAACGCGAACTGGAACACGCCGCCTTCCACGATCCGCTGACCGAGCTACCCAACCGCCGCTACCTGGTCGAGCGCTGCGAATCGGCGCTGGCCCATGCCGAGCGGCACGGCGAAAGCGTGGCGCTGCTGCTGATCGACCTGGATCACTTCAAGCCGATCAACGACCGCTTCGGCCATGCCGCCGGCGACCTGATGCTGCAGGTGATCGCCAAGCGTCTGCGCGAACACGTGCGCGCCGGCGATGCCGTGGCGCGCCTGGGCGGCGACGAGTTCGCCGTGCTGATCTGCGGTCAGGACGCGGAAAACCAGGCCCGCGACATTGCCGCGCGCCTGCTGGCCGACCTCTCCGAGCCGGTGCACTACGGCGCCGAGCGCCTGCGGGTGACCATCAGCATCGGCGTGGCGCTCTACCCGCTGCACGCCCGCCACTTCGCCGGGCTGTACAAGGCCGCCGACCAGGCGCTGTATCGGGCCAAGGAACTGGGCCGCTCCGGCTCGCAGGTGCACGGCGAAGGCGGCGAGCTGAGCGAGCAGGCCTGCCTGCAGCTGGATGTGCTCAAGATACCCAGCGGCCTGGCCTGAACCTCAGCCGATATAGCGCCGCGGCACGCGTGCGGTGACCTTGGTCAGCAGCTCGTAACCGATGGTGCCGCAGGCCGCCGCCACCTCGTCCACCGGCAGGGTTGTCCCCCACAGCTCCACCGGCGAGTCGATACCGGCCTCGGGCAGGTCGGTGATATCCACCGTCAGCATGTCCATCGACACCCGACCGGCCAGCGCCGCGCGCCGGCCCTCGACCAGCAGCGGCGTGCCGCTGGGGGCATGGCGCGGATAGCCGTCGGCGTAACCGCAGCTGACCGTGGCGATGCGCGAGGGTCGCTCGGCCACCCAGGTCGCGCCGTAGCCGACGCTCTCGCCCACCGCCACCTCGCGCACGGCGATCACCC
>NZ_AVOF01000097.1:0-9003 GCF_000465935.2 Pseudomonas sp. EGD-AK9 | reverse complement strand
AGCAGCTCGTAGGCCGATTCGCGGTCGACGGGTTTGTCGTAGCGCCCGGCCAACGGCGACTGACGCACCAGGGCGGCACGCTCGCTCTCGTTCATCGGGCCGATGCGCGACTGCGGCGGGGCGATGGCCACGCGCTGCACCATGGCCGGCGTACCCTTTTCCTCCAGGGTGCCGACCAACGCCTCGCCGATGCCCAGCTCGGTCAGCACGCTCAGGCTGTCGAACGCCGGATTGGGGCGGAAACCGTCGGCCACCGCGCGCAGCGCCTTCTGCTCCTTGGCGGTGAAGGCGCGCAGGCCGTGCTGGATGCGCAGGCCGAGCTGGGCCAGCACGTCGTCCGGCAGGTCGCTGGGCGACTGGGTGACGAAGTACACCCCCACGCCCTTGGAGCGGATCAGCCGCACCACCTGCTCCAGGCGCTCCTGCAGCGCCTTGGGCGTGCCCTGAAAGAGCAGGTGCGCCTCGTCGAAGAACAGCGCCAGCACCGGCTTGTCGGCGTCGCCACGTTCGGGCAGCTGCTCGAACAGCTCGGCCAGCAGCCACAGCAGGAAGGTGGCGTAGACCTTGGGCGCTTCGTGCACCAGGCGGCTGGCGTCGAGCAGGTGAACCCGGCCGCGGCCGTCGCGATCGGGGTGCAGCAGGTCCTCGAGTTGCAGCGCCGGCTCGCCGAACAGCGCCTCGGCGCCCTGCTGCTCCAGGCTGGCCAGGCGCCGCAGCAGCGCCTGCGCCGAGGTGTTGGTGAACAGCGCGCTGTCCTCGCCGAGCACCTGCGGGTTGTCCTTGAGGTGGCCGAGCAGCGCCTTGAGGTCCTTCAGATCGAGCAGCAGCAAACCCTCGCGGTCGGCCACCTTGAACGCGGCGTAGAGCGCCGCCTGCTGGCTGTCGGTCAGTTCCAGCAGGGCGCCGAGCAGCAGCGGGCCCATCTCGCTCAAGGTGGTGCGCAGCGGGTGGCCGCTCTGCCCGTGCACGTCCCACAGGCACAGCGGATAGGCCTGCGGCCGGTGCTGCAGCCAGGCCATGCTGGCGATGCGCTCGGCGACCTTGCCCTGCGGCGCACCGGCAGCGCCGAGGCCGCACAGGTCGCCCTTGACGTCGGCGGCGAACACCGCCACGCCGGCGTCGCTGAAGGTCTCGATCAGGCGCTGCAGGGTCACCGTCTTGCCGGTGCCGGTGGCGCCGGCGATCAGACCGTGACGGTTGGCCAGGCGCAACGGCTGGCCGACGGGCTGGCCATCGCTGCCGGCGCCCAGTACGAACTGCGAAATCAAAGGCATCTTTGCCATCCCCTGGGTTAAAGCTTTACTGCAGGTATGCCGACATAGGCATCAGACCAAAGGCGAATTGCCTTCGCCACAATCTCCCACGAACCGCCCCACTGGCGGCTTCGTGGAACACAAGACTGGTTCCAGAGCCTTCCGGACGCAAGACAACATGACTAAAAACCTGCAGTTCAGCCACAAGATCCTGCTCGCAGCATCGCTGGTGGTGATAGTCGCCTTCTCCCTGTTCACCCTCTACAACGATTACCTGCAACGCAACGCCATCCGTGCGGACCTGGAGAGCTACCTGCATGAAATGGGCGACGTGACCGCCAGCAACATCCAGAACTGGCTGTCCGGGCGCATCCTCCTGGTGGAAAGCGCCGCCCAGTCGATCGTCAACGACAACAGCCCGGATCGCGTGGTCAAGCTGCTGGAGCAGAAGGCGCTGACCTCCTCCTTCGCCTTCACCTACCTGGGCGCCGAGAACGGCGACTTCACCATGCGCCCGGACGCCGACATGCCCGAGGGCTACGATCCGCGCACCCGGCCCTGGTACAAGGATGCCATGGCCGCCGGCGGCTCCACCCTCACCGAACCCTACGTCGACGCCGCCACCGGCGAGCTGATCATCACCATCGCCACCCCGGCCAAGCCGGCCGGCGTGGTCGGCGGCGACCTCAGCCTGCAGACCCTGGTCGACATCATCAACGCCCTGGACTTCGACGGCATCGGCTACGCCTTCCTGGTCAGCGCCGACGGCAAGATCCTGGTGCACCCGGACAAGAACCTGGTGATGAAGAACCTCAAGGACATCTACCCGCAGAACACTCCGCGCATCAGCAGCGAGTTCAGCGAGGCGCAACAAGACGGCAACACCCGCATCCTCACCTTCACCCCGGTCAAGGGCCTGCCTTCGGTCGACTGGCACGTCGGCCTGTCCATCGACAAGGCCAAGGCCTACGCGATGCTCACCGAGTTCCGCGCCTCGGCCATAGTCGCTACCGTCATCGCCGTGGTGCTGATCATCGCCCTGCTCGGTGTGCTGATCCGCGTGCTGATGCAGCCGCTCAACACCATGGGCAAGGCCATGCAGGACATCGCCCAGGGCGAGGGCGACCTGACCAAGCGCCTGGCGATCCAGTCCAACGACGAGTTCGGCGCCCTGGCGCGCGCCTTCAACCAGTTCGTCGAGCGCATCCACAGCTCGATCCGCGAGGTGTCCTCGGCCACCGTGCAGGTCAACGAGGTGGCCAAGCTGGTGGTCAACGCCTCCAACTCGTCGATGGCCAACTCCGACGAGCAGGCCAGCCGCACCAACAGCGTGGCCGCGGCGATCAACGAACTGGGCGCCGCCGCCCAGGAGATCGCGCGTAACGCCGCCGACGCCTCGACCCAGGCCTCCGACGCCCGCCATCAGGCCGAGGACGGCGGCAAGGTGGTGCAGCAGGCGATCTCCTCGATGAGCGAGCTGTCGGACAAGATCAGCGACGCCTGCGCCAAGATCGAGATGCTCAACGGCAAGACCGTGGACATCGGCCAGATTCTCGAGGTGATCAAGAGCATTTCCCAGCAGACCAACCTGCTGGCGCTCAATGCCGCCATCGAGGCCGCCCGCGCCGGCGAGGCCGGCCGCGGCTTCGCCGTGGTCGCCGACGAGGTGCGCAACCTAGCGCACCGCACCCAGGAGTCGGCGCAGGAAATCGAGAAGATGATCGAGGAGCTGCAGGTCGGCTCGCGGGAGTCGGTCACCACCATGACCGAGAGCCAGCGCTACAGCGAGGAAAGTGTGGCGATCGCCAACCAGGCCGGCGAACGCCTGGGCACGGTCACCGCGCGCATCGGCGAGATCGACGGGATGAACCAGTCGGTGGCCACCGCCACCGAGGAGCAGACCTCGGTGATCGAGTCGCTGAACATGGACATCATCGAGATCAACACCCTCAACCAGGAAGGCGTGGAGAACCTGCAGGCCACCCTGCGCGCCTGCGGCGACCTGGAGCAACAGGCCGCGCGCCTCAAGCAGCTGGTCGACAGCTTCCGCATCTAAGTACGCGAAACGAGACCAAGGGCGCCACAGCGCCCTTGGTCGTTATGGCTCGGGCTCAGGCGGTGCCTGTTCCTGCAGCTGCCGCCACAGTTCGGCGGCCTCGGCGAACTCGGTGCCGTCGTCCTCGCTCAAGGCGTCCGGGTCGTAGCGGCGCACGCAACCCTCGCCCAGGGTCGGCGGCGCCTTGGAAGTCGCCTTGTCCAGTGGATCGCTCATCAAGTCCTCCTCACTCAGAGCCTGTTCAAAGTCTCGCGAGCTAGAGCAATGCAAGGCGCTACGCTAGCAACAGCCTTCGGCTGGTCAAAACAGGCGAGGAACGGTCGGAGTCGCGGGCGACTTTACGAGTTGTAAATGAGCATTCCAAGCCTGTTTTTAACGCAGCAGTGCCGACGCGCAGCAGACTTTGAACAGGCTCTAACCGGCTTCCAGCTTGCCCTGCTCATGCTGGGCGAACTCCTTGACCGCCCGCAGCACGTCGTGGCGGCTGATCTGGCCGATCAGGTGACCGTCCTCGACCACCGGCAGGCGCCGACGCCGACCGCGCAGGAAGCGCTCGGACAGCTCGATGATGTCCGCCTCCGGCGAGATGGTCTCGACCTCGGCGGTCATGTAGGCGCTGACGTTGCCGCCGATGGCCTCGTAGTAGGCGCCGGAGAGGATGCCGCGCAGGCAGTCGCCCTCCGACAGCAGGCCGATCAGATGGCCCTGGGAATCAACCACCGGCGCCGCCGAGATACGGTGCTCCAGCAGGCGGTTGATGGCGGTGAACAGATCGGTATCCGACCTGAAGGTCACCAGATGGCGGGTCATGTAGTCCCGCACCTTGATGGACTTGAGCATGGGCGATCTCCTCTGGCGAGCATCGGTTCGGCCTACGGCGCAAGATCAGTCGAACACCACCGTCTTGTTGTCGTGCACCAGAACCCGGTCTTCCAAGTGATAGCGTAGCCCACGCGCCAGCACCATCTTCTCCACGTCCTTGCCCAGGCGCACCATTTCCTCGATATCGTCGCGGTGGGTGACGCGCACCACGTCCTGCTCGATGATCGGCCCGGCGTCCAGCTCCTCGGTCACGTAGTGCGAGGTGGCGCCGATCAGCTTGACCCCGCGCAGCGAAGCCTGGTGGTAGGGCTTGGCGCCGACGAAGGACGGCAGGAAGCTGTGGTGGATGTTGATCACCCGCTGCGCGTACTCGGCGCACAGTGCCGGCGGCAGTATCTGCATGTAGCGCGCCAGGACGATGACGTCGGCCTGGTGCTGCTTGACCAGGCGCTCCACCTCGGCGAAGGCCGGCGCCTTGTCCTGCGCATCGACCGGCACATGGAAGTAGGGGATGCCGTGCCACTCGACCATGCTGCGCAGGTCGTCGTGGTTGGAGATCACGCAAGGAATGGCGCAGTCGAGCTCGTCGCTGTGCCAGCGGTGCAGCAGGTCGGCCAGGCAGTGCGACTCGCGGCTGGCCATCAGCACCACACGCTTCTTCTGCGCCGAGTCGGTGATGCGCCACTCCATGGAGAATTCGCGGGCAATCGGCGCGAAGGCCTGCTGGAAGCCCTCCAGCTCGAACGGCAGGGAATCGGCGCGAATCTCGTGCCGCATGAAGAACCAGCCGCTCTGGGTATCGGAATGATGACTCGCTTCGGTGATCCAGCCGTTGTAGGTCGCCAGGAAACTACTGACCTTGGCGACGATGCCGACGCGATCCGGGCAGGCGATGACCAGTCTGAACGTGCGCATATACAAAACCCCAATGACGGCGCAAAAGTCGGCCATTCTAGCGACAAGCCGGGGAAACTGCAGTAGCGCGGAGGGCCGGGCACCCGTGGCCCCCTGACCGGGCGCGGAAAAATATCGAGGCGGCGGAAAAACAGGCAACTTCGGCCAGCGCGAAAATACCCGGTTTAAATTAAAGCCCGTGGTTACAAAACCTTGCAGTGCACCACGGCTATTTTCTCCGACACTGTTTACTTGTTATAAGTGCGTGACTATTATTGCCTCACTGCTCACTTTTTAAACCTATTCACGCCAAGGTAAAGTCCATGTCGCTGATCAATGAATACCGCGCCACCGAAGAAGCCATCAAGGAGCTGCAAGAGCGCCTGAAGAACCTGTCGCAAGACGACAAGCTGAAAAAGGAACTGGAATTCGAAGGCAAGTTGCGCACCCTGATGGGCGAATATCAGAAGTCCCTGCGCGACATCATTGCCCTGCTCGACCCGGAAGCCAAGGTCGGCAAGGCCCCGCGTGCCGGCAAGCCCGTTGCCACCAAGCGCGCGCGCAAGGTCAAGCAGTACAAGAACCCGCACAGCGGCGAAGTGATCGAAACCAAAGGCGGCAACCACAAGACCCTGAAAGAGTGGAAAGCCAAGTGGGGCGCCGACGTCGTCGAAGGTTGGGCCACCCTGCTCGGCTAAGCCTCGCGCAATACCCGAAAACGCCAGCCCTGCTGGCGTTTTTTATTGCCGTTATTTTGCCGCGGGATGACCGGCGCAATTGTTGCCGGCAACTCGTCTGGCGCCCCGCAAGTTTGCCGTGCGGGCCACGGCCAACGCCCAGCCGGCAATTGCCACAGGGCAACTCGCCAGCGCGCCCGGACAAACAAGCGCCGGCCGCCGCCACCCCGCTCGATATGCCCGTGCACAATTGGGCTATGCCCCGTTGCCGGCGCCGCGGCTAATTTATCCCGTAGCGCGCCTGCACATCCTCCGCATACGCCTGCCATTGCTGCAGAAGTTGCACTTGGCTCGGCGTGCAGTTACCGCGCAATTCATCCAGCGCCTGACGAAACTGCCCCAGGGTATTGGGTGCGCCGAACTCGGCGGCACTCAGACGCTGGCGGCAGAACTCCTGCCAGCGTTGCCGCTCGGCCGGCGACAGGCTGTCCGGAAAGTTGCGTGCGCGATAGCGGAACAGCAACTCCGGCAGACGCGCGTCGTCGAACGGCCAGTCCTGGTTGGCCAGCGCCTCGGGCTCGGCACGGCGCACCTGCTCGCACAGGCGGCGGTCGCGGTCGCCGATAAAACCCTCGTACAGCTGCTGCTCGGGATCGCCGCTGGCGGCGAAGGCCTCCTCGCGATAGATGGTCGCCAGCTTGTCCTGCCACAGCGCCTGCGCCGCCTGCAGCGCCTCGGCGTGGCGCTGGCACTGCGCCCAGTCCAGCTGCAGGCGCTGACGATCCTGCTCGCGCAGCACCGACAGCGGCGCCACCACCGGGCAGCGATTGATATGCAGCAGCTTCAGCGGCACCGGCGCCTCGCCCTCGGCCAGCTCCTCACGCCGGGTGTATAGGCGGCTGCGCAGGGTCTCGGCATCCAGCTCCAGCAACGGCGCCGGGTCGGCCTGCAGGTCGCAGACGATCAGCGCGTTGCGGTTACGCGGGTGCCAGGCCAGCGGCAGCACCGGCGCCAGGTAATGACGCGCCGCGGAGAAACGCCCGGACACATGCAGCAGCGGCTGCAGCAGGCGGATCTGATCCAGCACCCGTTGCTTGCTGCGCAGCTGATAGAGGAAGTCGTACAGCCGCGGCTGGCGCTCGCGCAGCAGGCGCGCCAGGCCAATGGTGGCGCGCACGTCGGACAGCGCGTCGTGAGCCTGGCCATGGTCGATGCCGTTGGCCTGGGTCAGGCGTTCCAGCTTGAGGGTCACGCGGCCGTCTTCCTCCGGCCACTCGATGCCCTCCGGGCGCAGGGCGTAGGCGGTACGCACCAGGTCGATCAGGTCCCAGCGGCTGTTGCCGCCCTGCCATTCGCGGGCGTAAGGATCGAAGAAGTTGCGATAGAGGCTGTAGCGGGTCACCTCGTCGTCGAAGCGCAGGCTGTTGTAGCCGGCGCCGCAGGTGCCCGGCGCGGACAACGCGGCATGCACCCGGGTGACGAACTCGCCCTCGTCCAGCCCCAGTTGCTGCAGGCGCTGCGGGTCGATGCCGGTGACCAGGCAGGCGGCCGGGTGCGGCAGGATGTCGTCGCTGGGCCGACAGTAGAGGTTCAGCGGCTCGCCGATCTCGTTGAGCGCCTCGTCGGTGCGGATGCCGGCCACCTGCAGCGGACGGTCGCAGCGCGGATTGATGCCGGTGGTCTCGTAGTCGTACCAGAAGATGCTGGAAGTCACGCGCGTATCCCCAGTGCACAGTGGCCAGGCAGTCTATCATTCATGCCCAGGCGCGCCGCCGCCGGCAAAGCATGAACCAGCGCACAGCCGCTGCATGCCCGCCCAGGCGCCGCTTGTAGGCCAAATGCCAGTACCCCTAGCATGTGCCACCTCTCCCACTCTACGTACAAGGACGCCGCCATGAGTGACGCTACCACCCCCAATCCCTATGCCGCCCCCGTCAGCGACCTGCAGCAGCCGCTCGGCGACCAGGCGCCGAGCATCGAAGAAGCGCTGGCCCGCGGCTACGACTTCAGCATCGGCGCGCTGATCGGCGAAGCCTGGGCCAAGGTCAAAGGCACCAAGGGCATCATCATCGGCGGCTTCCTGGTGTTCTACCTGGTGCTGCTGGCCGCCACCTTCATCCTCGGCGGCATAGTCGGCGTGTTCGGCGCCCTCAGCGACAACCTGGTCGCGGTAGTGGTCGGCGAGGTGCTGGTGTCGCTGCTGGCCTCCGCCCTGGCCTATCCCTTCATGGCCGGGATCAACATGGTCGGCATCCGTCGCGCCGCCGACCAGCCGATCAGCTTCAACGAAATCTTCAGCCACTTTGGCCGCACCGTGCCGCTGATCATCACCGCCGTGGTGATGATGCTGCTGATCTACCTCGGCATGCTCCTGCTACTGCTCCCCGGCATCTACCTGGCGGTGGCCTATCTGCTGGCGATTCCGCTGGTGGTGGAGCGCGGCCTGTCGCCCTGGCAGGCGCTGGAGGCCTCGCGCAAGGCCATCAGCCAGCACTGGTTCAAGGTCTTCGGCCTGTTCCTGCTGCTCGGCGTGATCGTGATCCTCAGCGCCATCCCGCTGGGTATCGGCCTGGTCTGGAGCATCCCGCTGATGGTCGTGGCCATGGGCGTGCTCTACCGCACCATCTTCGGCGTGCTGCCCGCCGCCCAGTAAGCCGTTATGCCGGGCCGAGCCATCGGCCCGGTTGCGTTCGTGTCCCGCTGCTCGCTAGCATCGGGCTTTCCCTGATGCAGTCCGCCGATGCCCTCACGCTCAAGCGCCAGCCTCCCGCAGCACCAGCCGCCCCTGGACACCCGCTACCAGGTGGAGACGCCGGAGGGCATCGACCTGCAATTGCGCCCCGCCGGTCTGGTGCCGCGCGCCCTGGCGTTCGCCATCGACCTGGCGATCCGCGGGCTGATCCTGGCGGTGATGTTCATCGTCCTCGGCCTGCTCGGTCAGTTCGGCATGGGCCTGGGCACCATCCTGCTGTTTCTCGTCACCTGGTGGTACATGGTGCTGTTCGAGGTGCTCAACCAGGGCCGTTCGCCCGGCAAGCAGCTGCTCGGCCTGCGCGTGGTGCACGACGACGGCACGCCCATCGGCTGGGCCGCCTCGCTGACGCGCAACCTGCTGCGCTTCGTCGACATCCTGCCGTTCGGCTACAGCCTGGGCATTCTCAGCTGCCTCAACCATCCGGCGTTCAAGCGCCTCGGTGATATCGCCGCCGGCACCCTGGTGGTCTACCGCGACGCCGCGCCGGCACGCCCGCAACTGCCGGAGGCCGAGCTGCTGCCGACGCCCTTCCCGCTCAGCCTGGCC
>NZ_AVOF01000096.1:0-30571 GCF_000465935.2 Pseudomonas sp. EGD-AK9 | reverse complement strand
CTGCGTGGGCTGACCCGCCTGCCGATCCTGCTCAAGGGCATCATGAGCGGCGCCGATGCCGAGCAAGCGCTGTCGGCGGGGATGGATGGGCTGATCGTCTCCAACCACGGCGGGCGCAGCCTGGACGGCCTGCCGGCGACCATCGAGGCGCTGCCGGAAGTGGCCGCCGCGGTGCAGAAGCAAGTGCCGCTGCTGCTCGACGGCGGCATCCGCCGCGGCAGCGACGTGCTCAAGGCGCTGGCCCTGGGCGCCGATGCGGTGCTGGTGGGAAGGCCCTATGTGTTCGGCCTGGCGGCGGCCGGCGCGGTGGGCGTGGCCCATGTGCTGCAGATGCTGCGCGGCGAACTGGAAGTGGCCATGGCCCTGACCGGCTGCCGCGACCTGGCCGCCATTGGTGCCGAGACGATCTGGCGGCCGGCGTAGCAGGCTGTTGAAAAAACTACCTGCGTTGCCATCGCGGCGTTAAAAACAGGCTCGTGCGCGAGTCCGATCAAAATGCTCATTTACAGCTCGTAAAGTCGCCTGCGACCCCAGCCGTTTTTCGCCTGTTTTTGCGGGGCCGCCATCGGTATTGCGCTGGCTGCCTCGCCTACGTTTTTCAACGGCCTGCTGGGCGCGCGATCAGCTCAGATGCAGGGTCAGCGCGGCCAGCACGGCGTAGCGCGAGGCCTTGGCCAGACTGACGAGGGCGAGGAACACCCACAGGCGTTCGCGCATCACACCGGCGACCAGGGTCAGCGGGTCGCCGATCACCGGCAGCCAGCTCAGCAGCAGCGACCAGCGCCCATGGCGGGCGTACCAGGCCTGCGCCTGCTGCAGGCGCGCCGGGCTTACCGGGAACCAGCGGCGTTCGCGGTAGCGCTCGAGGGAGCGGCCGAGCAGCCAGTTGATCCAGGAACCCAGCACGTTGCCGCAGGTGGCCACTAGCAGCAGGGCCCAGAGGGCGTGTTCGCCGTGCAGCAGCAGGCCCACCAGCACGGCCTCCGACTGCAGCGGCAGCAGGGTGGCGGCGCCGAAGGCGGAGAGGAACAGGGCCGGGTAGGCGGACAGGCTCAGCATCGTGGCGTTGCGCCGACCGGGCGGCCGGCGCGGACGGGAATCAGGACTGCGACTCCTGACCCTGGTGGGCCATTATCTCTTCCAGGCTCAGGCCGGTGAGGCCGTGGATGGTCTTCCACAGGTAATAGAAGATCGCCATCAGCATGATCATCGAGGGGATGGCGATCATCGGGTAGCTGAGCAGGGTCATGCGCCCCAGCTCGTCGTTGAACGCCTCGGTGCCGGCCGGGCTGACGACTATCCACTTGGCCAGCACGTAGTTCATCAGCGAGGAAAAGAAGAAGGTGCCGCTGAGCCAGTAGGTGGCGCGCATCAGCCGGGTCTCAAAGTGCTCGAGGTGGCCGCCCTGTTCCAGGCGCTGGTGGATCTTGTCGACGTTGAGCACCGACTTGTTGAACAGCAGGGTACGGATCAGCGGGTAGCGGGTGCGGGTCGAGACCAGCACGGCAATGCCGATCAGCCCGGGGATCGCCGCCTCCTTGACTGCCAGCCACTGGGTGTCGAGGTGCAGCAGGCCGATGCCGCCGGTCAGCGCCACGCTGATCAGGCCGAGCAGGGCGATGAAGTTGAACTTGCGGTACTTGATCAGCTCGAACGCGCCCCAGCCCAGCGGGAAGGCCAGCGCCAGCAGCAGCGCGCCGTCGGCGCCGAGGCGCTCGTCGCCGCTGAGCTTCATCAGGATGAACGAGGGGATCAGGATGCTGATGGCCAGGTCGATCAGCGGGCGGGGCTTGTGCGTCGGGATGCGGCTGTCGGTGGTAGCGGTCATAACGTCTGGAGTCTGCGTAGGAGGCCCGATGATCGCCTGCCCGGCGCGCCAGGGCTAGCCCGACCGTCGGTTGGAATGTGAAAAAGTATGAGCCGACAGCTGGGCGACAGGCGCAGCAGGGCGAACCGGCGGCGTCGCGCCTGCAGCTGCTGCCCGAACCGCGCGTGCTGACTGCGGCGGAGCTGGTCGACGCCGCCGCCGCCGAGCAGCCTTGGTGATGAGCCGGGCAGGCGTTTATCATCGTGCGCCTGGTCGCTCCGAATCCTGCAGTGGGGCGCGCCTAAGTCGGTGGCCGCTGATGACCCTGAAATGCAAAGCCTGTGTCCTGTTGTTGCTCTGCAGCCTGGCCACCTCCCTGGCCGCCGAGCTGCGCCTGTACACCGAGGACTATCGGCCGTTCAGCTACCTCGAGGACGGCCAGCCGAGCGGCATGGCGGTGGCGGTGGTCGAGGAACTGATCCGCCGCACCGGCGAGTCGGCGCGCATCGAACTGGTGCCCTGGACGCGCGGTTACCACCAGGTTCGCCGGCTACCCGATACGGCGCTGTTCTCCACCGTGCGCACGGCGCCGCGCGAGGCGCTGTTCCACTGGGTCGGCCCCATCGCCCGCGGCCATACGCGCTTCTACAGCCGCAAGGCGGACGGCCTGCACGTCGCCGACCTGGACGGCGTGCGCCGTCTCGGTCCCCTGGCCGTGCCCAAGCAGTGGTACTCCTACGAGCTGCTGACCGAGCTGGGCCTGGACAACCTCTACGGCGTGCCGACGCCGCAGGACATGCTGCGCATGTTCCGCCACGGCCGGGTCAAGCTGCTGCTCGCCAACAGCCTGACCCTCGACGGCATGCTGGCCGAACAGGGCATGCAGGCCGAGCAGCTGCAGGCGCAGTTCGACCTGATGCCCAACGATTCCTACATCGCCTTCTCCCGCCAGACCGATGCGCGGCGCGTGGAGCGCTGGCAGCAGGCGCTGCTGGAGATGCGCCGCGACGGCAGCCTGGAACGCATCTACCGGCACTGGTTGCCCTGGGTCGATGCCGAGACCTTGGCCGAGCTGCTGCGCGACGACTGAGCGCGCGGCACGCCTCCTGCCGCAGCGCGCCGAGTGACGCCGCTCGGCCAGCGGTGGCGCATGTCGGTGTCCTGCGCCCCGGTTCGTCGCGTCTATCCGGGTAACCCTACAGCCGATCCGCGATTCACCTGACTGGAATACGCACCATGCCCATCCTGCAACGCGCCTCCCACCACCAACTGCGCAGCGCCTTCCGCGCGCTGCTGGCCTCCGACCGCTGTTACCACACCGCCTCGGTGTTCGACCCGATGTCCGCGCGGATCGCCGCCGACCTGGATTTCGAGGTCGGCATCCTCGGCGGCTCGGTGGCCTCGCTGCAGGTGCTGGGGGCGCCGGACTTCGCCCTGATCAGCCTGAGCGAGTTCGTCGAGCAGGCCACGCGCATCGGCCGGGTCGCGCGCCTGCCGGTGATCGCCGACGCCGACCACGGCTACGGCAACGCGCTCAACGTGATGCGCACGGTGGTCGAACTGGAGCGTGCCGGGGTGGCCGCGCTGACCATCGAGGACACCCTGCTGCCGGCGCAGTTCGGCCGCAAGTCCACCGACCTGATCTCGGTCGAGGAGGGCGTCGGCAAGATCCGCGCGGCGCTGGAGGCGCGCATCGATCCAGAGCTGGCGATCATCGCCCGCAGCCACGCCGGAGTGCTCGAGGTCGACGAGGTGATCCGCCGCACCCGCGCCTACCAGGCTGCCGGCGCCGACGGCATCTGCCTGGTCGGGGTCAAGGATTTCGCCCACCTGGAGCAGATCGCCGGCGGCCTTGGCGTGCCGCTGATGCTGGTCACCTACGGCAACCCGCAGCTGCGCGACAACGCCCGCCTGGCGCGGCTCGGCGTGCGCATCCTGGTCAACGGCCACGGCGCCTACTTCGCCGCGATCAAGGCCACCTACGACTGCCTGCGCGAGCAGCGCGGCATCGAGCCGGGCGATCTCAACGCCACCGAGCTGACCCACAAGTACAGCCTGCCCGAGGACTATATCGTCTGGGCCCGCGAGTTTATGGAAGTCAAGGAGTGACGACGGGCTGCTCTTGAACTTCGCCCGCCGTGGGCGCATATCTGTCTGGTGGGGGCGAGGAGACAGACGATGGCAGGCGGTTGGGCGAGCGACACGGCAGTACAGGAACAGATCGACAGCAGCATCGAGGACGCCGTGGCGCGCGCCCGCAGCCAGCTGCCGAAAGGCGAGAGCCTGCGCCACTGCGAGGAATGCGGCGCGGCGATTCCCGAGGCGCGCCGCCAGGCCATTCCCGGCGTACGCCTGTGCGTGGCCTGCCAGGCCGAGCACGACCGCGAGCAGGCCGCTTTCAGCGGCTACAACAGGCGCGGCAGCAAGGACAGTCAGCTGCGCTGATCAGGGCGTGACGGAGTAGCCGCGCCCGCTCATGCAATTGATATAGGCCTGCTGCGCGTTGTCGCCGGCGCTGTCGTTGCGACGGTTTTCGCGCCGCTCCTGGCGCTGCCTGGAGCCTCCCACGGCCATGCCGACGGCCGCCGCGTCGCGCGCCTGATTCTGCCGGTACTCCTGCTTGATATCGTCGTCCACCCGGTCGTAGACCTCGTCGTGGCGATTGCCGCGAATCTGCGCCGCCGTGGCACCCACCGCGGCACCCTTGGCCGCGCCGCGCAGGCGCTCGCCACCGACGCCGTCGTTGTCGCTCTGCGTTTGGCTGCCGCCGGCCTGGGCCTGGCAGCTGGCGATATCGGCTTGAATCTGCTCCGGGCTTTGCCCCTGCAGGGGCGTCAGTGTTTCCGCCTGGGCGAGGGGCAGGCTGAGCAGCAACAGGCCGCCGAGTAGGCGGCAAGACGGCGAGGGCGGGCGCATGAGGTCGATCTCCCATCGGAGGGATGGATTTTCACTATAGTCCCGCCATGGACGGCCGCCGGCGCCCGCTCGGGTTTGCCGACGGGCGTTCGATGGACGGTCCGGTCGGAGGCGTGGTGCCCCTGGGCAAAGCGGCAAATGCTCGCTAGAGTTGGTAGCCTGCTAACTATTCGTTTGGTTTGTTTCGTGCCGACTTCCCATCGCCCGGGCCTGGGCATCCTACTGATCCTCGCCGCCGGCCTGTTGCTGGCCAGCCACGACGCCCTGTCGAAATCCCTGACCCAGCTCTACCCGGTGCTACTGGTGGTGTGGGCGCGCTACCTGGCGCAGACCCTGTTGATGGCGGTGCTGTTCGCCCCGCGCCTGGGCTGGGACCTGGTGCGCACCCGGCGGCCCTGGCTGCAACTGACGCGTGGCCTGAGCCTGGTGGCGATCAGCCTGCTGTTCTTCAGCGCGCTGCGCTACATCCCGCTGGGCGAGGCGACGGCGGTGATCTTCCTGGCGCCGCTGGTGGTGATCCTGCTGTCGGCCTTCGTGCTCAAGGAGCAGATCGGCGCCGGGATATGGCTGGCGGTGGGCTGCGGTCTGCTCGGCGTGCTGATCATCGTCCGCCCTGGCGGCGCGCTGTTCACCCCGGCGATCCTACTGCCGTTCGCGGCGGCGCTGTGCTTCGGCCTCTACCAGCTGCTCACCCGACGCCTGAGCGCCACCGACCACCCGGCCACCAGCAACTTTCTCACCAGCCTGCTCGGCGCGCTGCTGATGAGCCTGGCGCTGCCCTGGGTCTGGCAGCTGCCGGAGTTCTCCCACGGCCTGCTGATGGCGGCGCTCGGCGCCCTGGCGATGACCGGGCACATGCTGCTGACCCACGCCTACCGCTTCGCCAGCGCGGCCAGCCTGGCGCCCTTCACCTACGGCCAGATCGTCATCGCCACCCTGCTGGGCATGCTCTTCTTCGCCCACACCCCGGACGCCGGCGGCATCGCCGGCATGGCCATCATCATCCTCAGCGGCCTGTGTCTGGCCTGGAGCCAGCGGCGGACGGGCTAGATACGGTTGTGGCGCATTCGGCGGGTCGAGGCGCCTGCGCCCAAGCCCAACGGGGGCAGGACTGTCGGCTGCTTCAAAACAGAAAATAGCGCTGCGCCATCGGCAGCACCTCGGCCGGCTCGCACCAGAGCAGTTGGCCGTCGGCCTTGACCTGGTAGTTCTGCGGGTCGACCTCGATGTTCGGCAGGTAGCCGTTGTGGATCAGGTCGGTCTTCTGCACCTCGCGGCAGCCTTTGACCACACCGATTTTCTTCTGCAGGCCGAGCTGCTGCGGCACGCCGGCGTCGAACGCGGCCTGGCTGATAAAGGTGATGCTGGTGGCATGGCGGCTGCCGGCGTAGCTGGCGAACATCGGCCGGTAGTGCACCGGTTGCGGCGTCGGGATCGAGGCGTTGGCGTCGCCCATCAGGCTGGCGGCGATGGCGCCGCCCTTGAGGATCAGCGTCGGCTTGACGCCGAAGAAGGCCGGGCGCCAGAGCACCAGGTCGGCCCACTTGCCCACTTCGATGGAGCCCACTTCGTGGCTGATGCCATGGGTGATGGCCGGGTTGATGGTGTACTTGGCGATGTAGCGCTTGGCGCGGAAGTTGTCGTTGCCGGGCACGTCCTCGGGCAGCGGGCCGCGCTGCTGCTTCATCTTGTCGGCGGTTTGCCAGGTACGGGTGATCACCTCGCCGACGCGGCCCATGGCCTGGCTGTCGGAGCTGATCATGGAAAAGGCGCCGAGGTCATGGAGGATGTCCTCGGCGGCGATGGTTTCACGGCGGATACGGCTCTCGGCAAAGGCCACGTCCTCGGCGATGCTCGGGTCGAGGTGGTGGCAGACCATGAGCATGTCCAGGTGCTCGTCGATGGTGTTCTTGGTGAACGGTCGGGTCGGGTTGGTCGAGGACGGCAGCACATTGGGGCAGCCGCAGGCCTTGATGATGTCCGGTGCATGGCCGCCGCCGGCACCCTCGGTGTGGTAGGTGTGGATGGTGCGGCCCTTGAAAGCGCCGAGGGTGGTTTCGACGAAGCCGGACTCGTTCAGGGTGTCGGTGTGGATCGCCACCTGAATGTCGTATTGGTCGGCGACGCTCAGGCAGTTGTCGATGGCCGCCGGGGTGGTGCCCCAGTCCTCGTGCAGCTTCAGACCGATGGCGCCGGCCTTGACCTGCTCGATCAGCGGCTCCGGCAGCGAGGCGTTGCCCTTGCCGGTGAAACCCAGGTTCATCGGAAAGGCGTCGGCGGCCTGCAGCATGCGCGCCATGTGCCAGGGGCCGGAAGTGCAGGTGGTGGCATTGGTGCCGGTGGCCGGCCCGGTGCCGCCGCCGATCATGGTGGTCACCCCGCTCATCAGCGCCTCTTCGATCTGCTGCGGGCAGATGAAGTGGATATGGGTGTCGATGCCGCCGGCGGTGAGGATCATGCCTTCGCCGGCGATCACCTCGGTGCCGGCGCCAATCGCAATGGTCACATCGGGCTGGATATCCGGGTTGCCGGCCTTGCCGATGGCGGCGATGCGTCCGTCCTTGAGACCGACGTCGGCCTTGACGATGCCCCAGTGGTCGATGATCAGCGCGTTGGTGATCAGGGTGTCGACTACATCTTTGGCGCACAGCTGGCCCTGGCCCATGCCGTCGCGGATCACCTTGCCGCCGCCGAACTTCACCTCTTCGCCATAGGTGGTGAAGTCCTTTTCCACTTCGATCCACAGGTCGGTGTCGGCCAGGCGCACCTTGTCGCCGACCGTGGGGCCGAACATATCGGCGTAGGCTTGTCTGCTGATCTTCATTGGTTCGTCCCGTTGGGTGCGCCGTGCGCACCATCGCTATCCGC
Organism: Pseudomonas sp. EGD-AK9; assembly: GCF_000465935.2. Classification (NCBI taxonomy): domain Bacteria; kingdom Pseudomonadati; phylum Pseudomonadota; class Gammaproteobacteria; order Pseudomonadales; family Pseudomonadaceae; genus Pseudomonas; species Pseudomonas sp. EGD-AK9. Next base: position 22,980 of record NZ_AVOF01000096.1, on the reverse strand, counting down.
GTTGTTTGTGGCGCGCATGGCCCAGGCGGCCCCGCGACACCCTACTCGTCAAAGGTCGCCCATTACCCGGCCGGCGAAGCCGAATACCCGGCGCGCGCCGGCTAGATCGACCAGCTCCACCTCGCGGCTCTGCCCCGGCTCGAAACGCACCGCGGTGCCGGCCGGGATATTCAGGCGCATACCCCGCGTGGATGCACGGTCGAACAGCAGCGCATCGTTGGTCTCGAAGAAGTGGTAGTGCGAGCCGACCTGGATGGGGCGGTCGCCGCTGTTGGCCACGGACAGGGTCAGGGTGCGGCGGCCGGCATTGAGCTCGATCTCGCCGTCGGCAATCTGGTATTGGCCGGGAATCATGGGCGGTTCACTCCAGAATCAGTTGCATAAAGGTCAGATCCAGCCAGCGGCCGAACTTGCGGCCGACCTGGGGCATCTGCCCGGTGGTGACGAAACCCAGGCGCTGGTGCAGGCGGATCGAGGCGGCGTTTTGCGACTCGATGGCGGCGACCATGACGTGCAGGTCGGCGGCGCGGGCGCGTTCGATCAGCGCCTGCATCAGCGCCGGTCCCAGGCCCTGGCCGCGCTGGTCGGCGCGCACATACACCGAGTGCTCGACGGTCTGACGAAAGCCTTCGATGCTGCGCCAGGTGCCGTAGCTGGCATAGCCGAGCACCTCGCCGCTGGTAGCGCGCGCCACCAGCACGGGAAAGCCCGCCGCCGTGCGCTCGGTCAGCCAGGCGCGGCGGTTGGCCAGGTCCACCAGGGTCTCGTTCCAGATCGCCGTGGTGTACGCCACCGCGTCGTTGTAGATGGCCAGGATGCCGGGCAGGTCGGCCTCGCCGGCGTCATGTATCGAATAGCTCATGGCTCAGGCAATCGGCTGGTGGACGGTCACCAGCTTGGTGCCGTCGGGGAAGGTGGCCTCGATCTGGATCTCCGGGATCATCTCCGGCACGCCCTCCATCACCTGCTCGCGGCTCAGCAGGGTGGTGCCGAAGTGCATCAGATCGGCCACGGTGCGGCCGTCGCGGGCGCCTTCGAGCAGGGCGGCGGAGATATAGGCCATGGCCTCCGGGTAGTTGAGCTTGACCCCGCGGGCCAGGCGACGCTCGGCCACCAGGCCGGCGGTGAAGATCAGCAGCTTGTCTTTCTCGCGTGGACTCAGATCCATCTCGTGACTCCGTTTCTGGGCGACCGCCTGTCGCAGCCGCCGCAATCATTGGGGTAGCCAAGGCGCGTGCCTTGGCCCTACATCCGTCAGGTACTCCAGATGCGCGGCAGCAGCGCCTCGCGACCGAGCAGCGCCGGGCGCAGCAGGCGCCACAGGGCGATCAGCCAGGCGCGCGCCTGCAGCGCCTCACTGGCCAGGCAGCGGGCGATCAGCAGGCCCGAGAGCTGGCTGAGGTCGCCGCGCACGCCGTCGATCTTCAGTTCGCGGCAGCGCTCCAGCAATTCGCTGTCCACTTCGCCGCTGGCCAGCAGGGTGGCGAATACCGGCTGGCCGTCGAGGCCCACGGGCGAGTCGAGCAGGCCGTCGCCGCCGGTTACGCGCTGGCGCTCGTGCCACAGCAGCTGGCCGTTGCGGCGGATATCCAGGGCGGCCTGGAAGTGGCCGCTGGCGAAACGCTCGGCGGCGGCGGGGCGGCCAAGGGCGACGATGTCCCAGTACAGCAGGCGGGCGTCGCCGTGCAGCTCGATCTGCGTGTGCAGCTCGGCCTGGGCGCCGGCGTAGACGATGGTCTCCTGCGGCAGCCATTCCAGGGTGGCGCCGGCCGCGACGCTCAGGCGCAGCTCCTGGCGGGCGACGCCGGCGGCGCGATACCACTTGGCGGCGCCGGGGCTGGTGAGCTGCACCCAGGTGCCCTCGCCGGCATGGGCGGAGATGTCCAGGCGGTCGCCGCCGGCGATGCCGCCGGGCGGATGGACGATGATGTGCTGGCAGACTTGCGGCCCTTCGGCATAGAGGTGCTTCTGCACCCTAAGAGGGCCGAGGTGGCGCCTTTGCACTGGCGTGGTGCGTTCGCCGTGGCGTGCGTAGGCCAGCTCCAGCTCGGCGGGCCAGCTCGGCGTGAACGGGGCGACAGGCAGGTTCATGACAGGGCAAAGATTTCCGCGCATTAGTTGACCGAGTGGGCAAGCAAGAGGCGTGCCTCGAACCAATTCGGTGCGTGGGGTGCGCCGTGCGCGACTGGACTGCGCTGACCCGAGAGGGCGGCGGTGCGTGCGGCGCACCCTACTAGATGGCCACCAGCCCGCGTACGCCCTCGGCTTCCATATTCTCGCCGCGGCCCTGCTGGACGATCTCGCCGCGGCTCATCACCAGGTACTGGTCGGCCAGTTCGGCGGCAAAATCATAGAACTGCTCCACCAGCAGGATGGCCATATCGCCACGCGCGGCGAGTTTCTTGATCACCGCGCCGATTTCCTTGATCACCGAGGGCTGGATGCCTTCGGTGGGTTCGTCGAGGATCAACAGGCGCGGCTGGCTGGCCAGGGCGCGGCCGATGGCCAGCTGTTGCTGCTGGCCGCCGGAGAGGTCGCCGCCGCGGCGATGCTTCATCTCGCGCAGCACCGGAAACAGCTCGTAGATGAATTCCGGCACGGCCTTGGCCTGGCCGGCGGGGAAACGCGACAGGCCCATCAGCAGGTTTTCCTCCACCGTCAGGCGACCGAAGATTTCGCGGCCCTGCGGCACGTAGGCGATACCGGCCTGTACGCGCTGGTGCGGCTTGTGGCCGGTGATGGCCTGGCCCTCCCACTGCACGCTGCCGTCCTTGGCCGGGATCAGGCCCATCAGGCATTTGAGCAGGGTGGTCTTGCCCACGCCGTTACGGCCGAGCAGGCAGGTGACTTCGCCGACCTTCGCCTCGAACGACAGGCCACGGAGGATATGGCTGCCGCCGTAGTACTGGTGGAGTTGTTCAACTTGCAGCATGTCGATGTCCTTTGCGTAGGGTGGAGCGGGGCACGTAGCTCACGCGCTATCGATCCACCGTGCGATGCCATTGGTGGATGAAAAAAGCGTCATCCACCCTACGAATCCCTTACCGACCGAGATACACCTCGATCACCCGCTCGTCGTTCTGCACCTGTTCCAGCGAGCCCTCGGCCAGCACGCGGCCCTGGTGCAGCACGGTGACGTGGTCGGCGATGGAGCCGACGAAGCCCATATCGTGCTCGACCACCATCAGCGAGTGCTTGCGCGCCAGCGACTTGAACAGCTCGGCGGTGAACTCGGTTTCGGCGTCGGTCATGCCCGCCACCGGCTCGTCGAGCAGCAGCAGGTGCGGCTCCTGCATCAGCAGCATGCCGATCTCCAGGAACTGCTTCTGGCCGTGGGAGAGCAGGCCGGCCGGGCGGTGGCGCGAGGCGTCCAGGCGAATGGTGGCGAGCACCTCGTCGATGCGGTCCTTCTGCTCGCCGGACAGGCGGGCGCGCAGGCTGGCCCACACCGACTTGTTGGTCTTCTGCGCCAGCTCCAGGTTCTCGAACACCGAGAGCGCCTCGAATACCGTCGGCTTCTGGAACTTGCGGCCGATGCCGGCCTGGGCGATCTGCACCTCGCTCATGGCGGTCAGGTCGTACTGCTCGCCGAAGTAGGCCACGCCGTTGTCCGGGCGGGTCTTGCCGGTGATCACGTCCATCATGGTGGTCTTGCCGGCGCCGTTGGGGCCGATGATGCAGCGCAGTTCGCCGACGCCGATATACAGAGTCAGGTCGGTCAGCGCCTTGAAGCCGTCGAAGCTGACGTTGATCGCTTCCAGGGTAAGGATGGTGCCGTGGCGCACGTTGACGCCCTTGCCGACGTTCTTGCCGGTATCCAGCGCCAGGCCGGTGGGATCGAAGGCCGCTTCGAGCATGGCTTCGGGAACGGGGGCGGCTCTCATTGCTCCTTCTCCTTCTTCAGTAAGCCGACGACGCCCCTCGGCAGAAACAGGGTGACCACGATAAACAGCGCGCCCAGGGCGAACAGCCAGTATTCGGGGAAGGCCACGGTGAACCAGCTCTTCATGCCGTTGACCAGGCCGGCGCCGAGCAGCGGGCCGATCAGCGTGCCGCGCCCGCCCAGGGCGACCCAGACGGCGGCTTCGATGGACTGGGTCGGCGCCATCTCGCTGGGGTTGATGATGCCCACCTGCGGCACATAGAGCGCCCCGGCCAGGCCGCATAGCACGGCAGAGAGCACCCAGATAAACAGCTTGTAGCCGCGCGGATCGTAGCCGCAGAACATCAGGCGATTCTCGGCGTCGCGCAATGCGGTCAGCACCCGGCCGAACTTGCTGCGCGCCAGGCGAAAGCCCAGGTACAAGCTGCCCAGCAGCAACAGCACAGTGGCCAGGAACAGCGCGGCGCGGGTGCCGGCAGCGGTGATATCGAAGCCGAGGATGCGGGTAAAGCCGGTAAAGCCGTTATTGCCGCCGAAGCCGGTTTCGTTGCGGAAGAACAGCAGCATGCCGGCGAAGGTCAGCGCCTGGGTCATGATCGAGAAGTACACGCCCTTGATCCGCGAGCGGAAGGCGAAGAAGCCGAACACCAGCGCCAGCAGGCCGGGCGCCAGCACCACCAGGCACAGCGCCCAGAGGAAATTGCTGGTGCCGTACCAGTACCAGGGCAGTTCGCTCCAGGCCAGGAAACTCATAAAGGCCGGCAGCCCATCGCCCGCCGATTGGCGCATCAGGTACATGCCCATGGCGTAGCCGCCGAGGGCGAAGAACAGGCCGTGGCCCAGCGACAGCATGCCGGCGTAGCCCCAGACCAGGTCCAGGGCCAAGGCGACTATGGCGTAGCAGAGGATCTTGCCCACCAGGGTCAGGCTGTAGGCCGAGACATGCAGGGCGTGGTCGGCCGGCAGCAGGTGCAGCAGCGGCATGGCGATCAGCACGGCCAGCACCAGCAGGCCGATGGCCAGCGAGACCTGCGGGCCGAGCTTGGCGCTGGCGCGCGCCAGCAGCGTTTGATTGAGTGGCATGGTCATCAGTCGATCACCCGTCCCTTGAGTGCGAAGAGCCCTTGGGGCCGCTTCTGGATAAACAGAATGATCAGCGCGAGGATCAGGATCTTGCCCAGCACGGCGCCGATCTGCGGTTCGAGGAACTTGTTCAGCACGCCCAGGCCGAAGGCGGCGGTGACGCTGCCGGCCAGCTGGCCGACGCCGCCGAGCACCACCACCAGGAAGGAGTCGATGATGTAGCTCTGCCCCAGGTCCGGGCCGACGTTGCCGATCTGGCTCAGGGCCACGCCACCGAGGCCGGCGATACCCGAGCCGAGGCCGAAGGCGAGCATGTCGACGCGGCCGGTGGGCACGCCGCAGCAGGCGGCCATATTGCGGTTCTGGGTGACGGCACGGACATTCAGGCCCAGGCGGGTCTTGTTCAGCAGCAGCCAGGTCAGCAGCACCACGAACAGCGCGAAGCCGATGATCACGATGCGGTTGTACGGCAGCACCAGGTTGGGCAGCACCTGCACGCCGCCGGACAGCCAGTAGGGGTTGGCCACCTCGACGTTCTGCGCGCCGAAGGTGACGCGCACCAGCTGGATCAGGATCAGGCTGATGCCCCAGGTGGCCAGCAGGGTTTCCAGCGGGCGACCGTACAGATGGCGGATCACCGTGCGCTCCAGGGCCATGCCGATGATCGCGGTGACCAGGAAGGCGATGGGCAGGGCGACCAGCGGATAGAGGGCCAGGGCTTCCGGGGCCAGGCGCTGGAACAGCAGCTGCACCACGTAGGTGGTGTAGGCGCCGAGCATCAGCATCTCGCCATGGGCCATATTGATCACCCCGAGCAGGCCGAAGGTGATGGCCAGGCCCAGCGCCGCCAGCAGCAGGATCGAACCCAGCGACAGGCCGCTAAAGGCCTGGCCGAGCAGCTCGCCGACCAGCAGCTTGTTCTTCACCTGGGCCAGGCTTTTTTCGGCGGCGCTGCGCACGGCGGCGTCGCTTTCCTCACCATCGAGCAGGGCCTCCAGGCGGGTGCGCGCCAGCGGGTCGCCGGTCTGGCCGAGGCGCTCCACGGCGGCCAGGCGCACGGCCGGATCCTCGGCTGCCAGTTGCAGGTTGGCCAGGGCCAGGGTCAGGGCGTCGCGCACGGCCTCGTCGGCCTCGATGCTCAGGCGGCTTTCCAGCAGCGGCAGCAGGGCCGGCGGGGTATTGCGTTGCAGCTGTTTGGCGGCCTCAAGGCGGACGGCGGCATCCTTGTCGAGCAACTGATGGCTGGCCAGGGCGCTGGCGATCAGCCCGCGCAGGCGGTTGTTCAGGCGCAGTTTGCGCGGCGTGCCATTGGGCTCCGCTTGGCCGTCGGCGGCCTGCCAGGTGCCGGCCTGGTGGATAAAGGCGCGCTTGTCGGCGTCGCCGGCGACGCGGCCCTGTTGCAGCGCCTGCAGCAGCGGCAGGCGTTCAGGCGTGGGCGCGGCGGCCCAGTCCTGCAGCAGTTTGGCCTGCTTGGCCGGGTTGGCGGCGACAAAAGCGTCGGCCTCATTGGCGCTGGCGGTGAGGGGCAGCAGCAACAGCAGGCTTAGAAGAATTCGGGTAAGGGCAGTGGGCATAAAGGGGGTCCTTGGTATCCCGATCACGGCGGGACACTGTAGGAGCGAGCTTGCTCGCGATCGGACTCGATGATGCGCAGAACTCGAATGATCGCCAGCAAGCTGGCTCCTACAGGATTGAAGCGGGCGAGGCCCGTCGGATCAGTTCGACTTCACCGCGTAATCCGGCTTCTTGTCGTTGCCTTCGATATAGGGGCTCCACGGCTGGGCGCGGATCGGGCTGTCGGTTTCCCAGACCACGGAGAACTGCCCGTCTTCCTGGATTTCGCCGATCATCACCGGCTTGTGCAGGTGGTGGTTGCTCTTGTCCATGGTCAGGGTGTAGCCGCTCGGCGCCTCGAAGGTCTGGCCGTAAAGGGCTTCACGCACCTTGTCCACCTCGGTGGTGCCGGCCTTCTCCACGGCCTGGGCCCACATATGGATGCCCACGTAGGTGGCTTCCATCGGGTCGTTGGTTACCGCCTTGTCGGCGCCCGGCAGGTTCTTGGCCTTGGCATAGGCCTTCCACTTGTTGACGAACTCGGTGTTGACCGGGTTTTCCACCGACTGGAAGTAGTTCCAGGCGGCCAGGTGGCCGACCAGCGGCTTGGTGTCGATGCCGCGCAGTTCTTCCTCGCCCACCGAGAAGGCCACCACCGGCACGTCGGTGGCTTCCAGGCCCTGGTTGGCCAGTTCCTTGTAGAAGGGCACGTTGGAGTCGCCGTTGACGGTGGAGATCACCGCGGTCTTGCCGCCGGCGGAGAACTTCTTGATGTTGGCGACGATGGTTTGATAGTCGCTGTGGCCGAAGGGGGTGTAGACCTCTTCGATATCCTTCTCGTCGACGCCCTTGCTGATCAGGAAGGCGCGCAGGATCTTGTTGGTGGTGCGCGGGTAGACGTAGTCGGTGCCGAGCAGGAAGAAGCGCTTGGCGGCGCCGCCGTCCTCGCTCATCAGGTACTCGACCGCCGGGATGGCCTGCTGGTTTGGCGCCGCGCCGGTGTAGAACACGTTGGGCGACAGCTCTTCGCCTTCGTACTGCACCGGGTAGAACAGCAGGCCGTTGAGCTCTTCATAGACCGGCAGCACGGATTTGCGCGACACGCTGGTCCAGCAGCCGAAGGTCACCGCGACCTTGTCCTGGGTCAGCAGCTGACGACCGCGTTCAGCGAACAGCGGCCAGTTGGAGGCCGGGTCGACCACCACCGGCTCGAGCTGCTTGCCGAGCACGCCGCCCTTGGCGTTGATCTCGTCGATGGTCATCAGCGCCATGTCTTTCAGCGAGGTTTCGGAGATCGCCATGGTGCCGGACAGCGAATGCAGGATGCCGACCTTGATGGTCTCGGCGGCCTGTACGGTCCAGGTCATGCCCATGGCGGCGATGGAAGCGGAAAGGGTAAAGGCCTTGATCAGGCTGCGACGTTGCATGGTGCGATCTCCATTCACAGATGTGAGTAAGTGGACAGCGTTGTTATTGGTCATGCAGTGAAGGTCATGGCTCGGCTATTCCGGCATCGGCTGCACGCGCTGGCGAGCGCCGTACAGCTTGTGCAGGGTGATGCTGTGCACCTCTGCCTGGCTGACCTCTATATGGCTCTTGAGCAATTGCTGTGCCTCTTCTAGGCGTCGAGTCAGGATCGCTTCGAGAATTTGCCCGTGTTCGGCGTAGGTCAGCTCGATGCGCTGCGCCTGGGTGAAATCCAGGCGCCTTAGAATGCGGATCTTCTCGCTGACCTCGCGGTGCACGCGGGCCATCTCGCGGTTGCCGGCGGCCTCCAGCAATTGGCAATGGAAGGCCTCGTCGAGGCGTGAAACGGCGGCGCCGTCCTGCAATTGCGCCTCTTTACGCACCAACCAGGTGCGCTCGAGCGCCTGCAGTGCAGCGGGCTGTTCGTCGTTGGGGCGCAGGCACAGCCGGCGTACGGCCTCGAGTTCGAGGACGACGCGCAGCTCGTAGAGTTCGTCGAAGTGGGCGAAGTCCAGCGGGCGTACCTGCCAGCCGCTGCGAAAGTGCACCTCGAGAAAACCCTCGCGTTGCAGGCGATGCAGGGCCTGGCGCACCGGCGTGCGGCTGGCGGCGACGCGCTCGGCCACCTCGCCCTCGGAGAAGCGGTCGCCGGGCATCAGGCGGAACTCGAAGATGTCGTCCTTGAGCTGGGCGTAGATGCGCTCGGCCAGACTCTGCGGGCGTGAAACGGCGCGCGACATGCTTGTGCTCAGGCCTGGGTGCTGGCGATAAAGGCGCGCCAGCCGCCAAAGCTGGTGATATCGCGGGCTCCTGCGAGCGCATACGGCTCGCAGATAAAGCCCTTGACCCAGCGGCCGTCGGCCAGCTGCAGGTTGCCGATGCCCAGCGGCGGCGGGATCTCGGCGACGAACTCGCCGAAGCGCGCCTGCGGCACGTCCCACAGCTCGACGATGATCTCGGCGCCGTCCTCGGCGACCCGCGCCAGGCCCGGCTTGGGCGGTACGCTGCCGGGCAGGGCAAAGAGGCGGTAGCTGGCGGCGCTGCTGGTCTGTTCCACCAGCACGGCGTCGCGGCTGGTGAGCTGGAAGTTCAGCGGCATGCCGGTCAGGTGCGCACCGACCACGGCGACGCGGATGCAACCCGGCGCCGGTTTGTCGCTTGGTTTTGGCGCCGGCAGCGGCTTGCCGGTGGCGCCCAGCGGCAGAGCGACGGCCTGCTGCCAGCGTTGGCCGAAGGCGGCCAGCGCCTGGTCGTGCCAGGCCGGGGCGATCAGGGTGATGCCGGCCGGCAGGCCGTCGGCGCGCAGACCCGCCGGTACGGCCAGGGCGGACAGGTCGGCGAGGTTGGTGAAGTTGGTGTAGGTGCCGAACTGGCTGTTGTACAGCACCGGCTCGACGTCCATCTCGGCCAGGCTGCGGATGGTCGGCGAGGTGGGCACCACCAGGGCGTCGAAACCGGCCAGGGCCTCGTTGATGCGGCGGCTCAGCTCGGCGCGGATGTATTCGGCCTTGTAGGCGTCGCAGGCGCTGTAGTTGTGGCCGCCCGCGACTATGCCGCGCACCACCGGGTTGATATGCGCCGGGTCGACGCCTTCCACCGCCACCGTGCGCTCGGCGACCCAGGAACCCTGGTAGAGCTGCTCGGCCAGTTGCCGGAAGGGGGCGAAGTCGATCTCCACCAGCTCGGCGCCCAGTTCGCGCAGCTTGCCCAGCGCAGCTGCGTAGACGGCCTGGTTCTGCGCGTCGCCGAAGAATTCCGGGTTGGCCGGCAGCGCCAGGCGCGGCTGGGCCGGCATGCCGACCTTGGCGCTGGTGGAGTTCTGGCGGCTGTAGGGGTCGGCGGCGTCATAGCCGCCGGCGATAGTGGCCACGGCCAGGGCATCGCCGACGGTCAGGGCGAATACCGAGATGCAGTCCAGGGTCTTGCAGGCCGGCACCAGACCGGTATTGGGCAGCCAGCCCTTGGTCGGCTTGAGCCCGACGATATTGTTGAAGCCGGCCGGCACGCGGCCGGAGCCGGCGGTGTCGGTGCCCAGGGCGAAGGGCACCAGGCCGCGCGCGACCACGCTGGCCGAGCCGGAGCTGGAGCCGCCGCTGACGTAAGCCGGGTTGAAGCTATTGGGCACCGCGCCATAGGGCGAGCGGGTGCCGACCAGGCCGGTGGCGAACTGGTCGAGGTTGGTCTTGCCGATCAGGATGGCGCCGGCGGCGCGCAGGCGCGCCACCACTGTGGCGTCCGCCTCGGCGCTATAGGCGAACTCGGGGCAGGCGGCGGTGGTGGGCCAGCCGGCGGCGTCGATATTGTCCTTGATGGCGAAGGGCACGCCGTACAGCGGCAGCTTGCTCGGGTCGCCGGCTACACCGTCCAGTGCGCTGGCCAGGACATCGAGCTGGGCATCGAGCTGAGCCTCGCTGGCCAGGGCGATCCAGGCGCTGTCGCCGGCGCGCAGTTCGCGGCGCAGGGCGTGCAGCAGCTCAAAGGGGGATTGGCCGTCGCGGTAGGCCTGTTGCCAGTCGGTGAGGGTGAAGGCGAGCGGGGCGTCGGACATGCGCTGAGATTCCATCTTGTATCCAAGTTGGGATCAGCAGAGCAATGTCAGTGCCATTTCCTTTAAAGCTTTTAATTTCAGTCGCTTAGTGAGTTTTCTAGGGCGCGTGAGGCTCTGCCAGGTGAGCGGCATGCACCGAGCCAGAGCGTTGTTGCAAGCATATGGTGCAGAAGAGAGCGGCGTAGCCCGGATGAAATCCGGGGCAGGCTCTGCGGATTACGGCACCAGGTAGTTCTTCACCCCGGTAAAGATGATCTGCGCCGCCAGGGCGCAGACGAACAGGCCCATCAGGCGGCTGACGATCTGCAGGCCCTGGTCGCCGAGCAGGCGCTCGAACTGGTTGGACAGGTACAGCACCACGCCGACGGTGAGGCTGGCGAAGAAGATCGCCACCACCGCCACCAGCTTGTCGTCCCAGTGTGGCTGGCTGGCGCCCATCAGCAGCAGCGCGCCGATGGTGCCGGGGCCGACGGTCAGCGGAATGGTCAGTGGCACTATGGTCACGTCCTGCTGCACGTTGTCGCTCTGCACCGCCGGCTTGCCCTGGGCCATGCCCAGCGCCGAGATGAACAGCACCGAGCCTGCGCCGATGCGGAAGGCGTCGATGGTGATGCCGAACAGGGTGAAGATGTGCCTGCCGAACAGGTACAGCAGCACACTGGCGATCAGCGTGGCCAGCGCCACCTTCCAGGCCAGGCGCTTGCGCTCCCTGAGGGTGTAGCCGCGGCTCAGGCCGATAAAGCAGGAGAGGACGAAGAAGGGGCTGTAGAGCACCAGCATCTTCAGGTACAGGCTGAACAACTCGGAGGCCATGGCGGCAGGCTCGCAGAAAACTGGGGGAAGGAGACGATCAGTTTGGCAGTGCGTCACGCTGGCGGCGCAGTTCGCGTTCGGCGATCCAGTGTTCGATCAGCTCGCGCAGTTGCGACAGCTCCACCGGCTTGGACATGTGGCCGTCCATGCCCACGGCGCGGGCGCGTTCCTTGTGTTCGCTCAAGATATGCGCGGTGAGCGCCACCACCGGGGTGCGCGGGCGATGTTCGGCGGCCTCCCAGGCGCGCAGCTGTTCGGTGGCGGAAAAACCGTCGAGCACCGGCATCTCGCAGTCCATCAGCACCAGATCGTAGTGCTGCGCCTTCATCGCGCTGAGGGCTTCCTCGCCATTGCTGGCGGTGTCCGGCTGCAGGTTGAGCTTGCCGAGCATGCCGCGGATCACCTTGGTGGAGATGCTGTTGTCCTCGGCCACCAGGATGCGGAAGTCGCCGGGCACCTCGAGCGGTGTGCTGACCGGCGTCGGCGCGGCCTGCACCTGGCTGTCGTTGGGGCGCTGGGCCAGCTCGTCGGCCAGGGTGGTCTTGAGCGTATAGCCGGCCACCGGCTTGGCCAGGATGCGCTTGATCCCGGCGTTGCGCGCGATCACCTTGCTCGGCGCGTTGCTGATGCCGGTGAGCATGATGATCAGGATGTCGTGGTTGAGGCTGGGGTCTTCCTTGATCTTGGCCGCCAGCTGCATGCCGGTCATGCCGGGCATGTCCTGATCGAGCAGCACCGCGTCGAAGTATTCGCGCATATGCGCCTTGGTGCGCAGCAGGGCCAGGGCCTCCTTGCCCGACGGCACGGCGCTGACCTGCAGGCCCCAGGCGTTGCACTGCTGCACCAGCACCTTGCGGCAGGTGTCGTTGTCGTCCACCACCAGCAGGCGCGCGCCCTGCAGCGGGCTGTCCAGGTCGGCTTCGGGCTGCTGCAGGCGGGCGGCGTCCAGCGGCAGGGTCAGCCACAGCGTCGAGCCCTGGTTGCCGCTGCCCTGGATGCCGAACTCGCCGCCCATCAGGCGCACCAGCTGACGGGCGATGATCAGGCCCAGGCGCCCGCCGAGGCGGGTGGCGGCGAGGAAGTCCTTGCTGTGCAGCTCGGCGTTGAGCAGGGCGTCGCGCTCCTCGGCCAGCAGCGGGCGGCCGCTGTCCTGCACGGCGATGCGCAGGCGGTGCTGGCCGTCGCTGCTGTCCAGCGCGGCGACCAGCAGGATCTCGCCCTCGTCGGTCTGCTTGAAGGCGTTGTCGAGCAGGCTGAGCAGGGCCTGGCGCAGGCGCGTCGGGTCGCCGCTGATCACCCGCGGCACCTGCGGCTGGATGAAACTGATCAGCTCCACGCGCTGCTGCTCGGCCTTGGCGCGGAAGATGTCGAGGCAGTCCTCGATCAGCGCGCCGAGGTCGAACTGCACGTCGTCCAGCTCGATCTGTCCGGATTCCAGCTTGGAAATGTCGAGAATCTCGTTGATCAGGGTGAGCAGCTCGTTGCCCGAACTGTGGATGGTCTGCACGTAGTCGCGTTGCTTGGCCGACAGCGGCGTGCCCAGCAGCAGCTCGGTCATGCCCAGCACGCCGTTCATCGGCGTGCGGATCTCGTGGCTGATCTTGGCCAGGAACTCGGCCTTGGCACGCAGCTCGGCGCTGCTGGCGGCCAGCGCGGTGCGCTCGTCCAGGGTGTCGCGCTGGATCTGCCGCTGGCGCTCGGTCAGCGACACGCTGAGGATCAGCCCGGCCAGGGTGGCGACGCTGAACACGCCGAGCACCAGCCAGCCGGGGTTGAGCTGGTCGTAACCGAGCAGCACCGGTATGAAGAAGCCGAAGCCCAGGTTGAACACCAGCATGCCCACGGCGATCAGCCGCGCCGGCTGGTAACCGGCGCGCCAGTGCAGGGTGCTGACCAGCAGCAGATTGAGGGTGCTCAGCGCCACCAGCAGGTAGACCAGCGAGCTGTACCAGAGCAGCCCGGTGAGGGCGACGGTGACGGCATAGGCCAGCAGCAGCAGGGCGTTGCCCTGCAGCAGGCGGTTGAGCGGGCTGACCTGCACCGGCGTGCCGCGGACGAAGCTGAGGGCGAAGGCCAGGCCGCTGAAGGCGGCGAACAGCGCCGAGAGGTCGGCGATCAGCGACTGGTTGTGGCTCAGGCTCGGCAGCCACTGGGCGAAGATGCCGAGGTTGGCCGAGGAGCATACCGCCAGGCCGATATTCACCCCGGCCAGCCACAGGCTGCTGGCGCTGCGGCTGTAGAAGAAGCGGATCAGGTTGTACAGGGTCAGCAGCAGCAGCGCGCCGAACAGGGCGCCGAACAGGTAGGCGGGCTTTTCCAGGCTGACCAGCTCGGCCTGGTCCATCACCTTGAACCAGGTCATCAGCGGGTGGTTGGAGGTCAGCCGCACATAGGCGACGCGGGCCTGGCCGTCGTTGGGCAGCGGCATCAGGTAGAAACGCGAGGGCAGCGGGCGCGACTCCAGCGGCATGGCCTCGCCGGTGTGCAGGTTCTGCTCCAGCTGGCCGTCGCGCAGCAGGTAGTAGTCGAGGTACTGCACCCGTGGCGAGAACACCCAGAGCCAGGTCGGCTGCTGCTGCGCGGCGAGCTCGACGCGCAACCAGACGGCGTGCTGGCTGGGCGGGAAGGTGAAGGATTGTTTAGTGAGCGGCTTGAACTGCTGGCGCTGGGCGCGCACCTCTTCCAGGCCCAGGCGGGCGCTGGCGTCGATCAGGTAGGACCAGCCCTGCGGGCTTGTCGGAGCGGTGCCGGCGCAGGCTGTCAGGTTGACACCGAGCAGCAGCAAACTGGCGAATAGTCCGATGGCAATCCTGAGCCGGCGCACGGGCAAATCCCTTCTAAATGAGTGGCCGGATTATAGCCAAGCATTTGTTCGGGAGAATATGGCGTAGGCGGGCATTTTTGTGGCCTGCCGTCCCTGGCGGCCACCGGCCTGCGTCATATGCCCTGGCGGCGATCAGCCTTCGCCACGCTCGCGGGCGATGGCGCGGTAGCCGATGTCGTTGCGGTGGAACATGCCGTTCCAGCGGATCTTCTCGGCCAGGCGGTAGGCCTGCTGCTGGGCCTCGGCCACCGTGCGACCGATGGCGGTGGCGCACAGCACGCGGCCGCCGGCGGTGACGATCCGGCCGTCCGAAAGCTTGGTACCGGCGTGGAACACCTTGCCGTCGAGCTGGGCGGCGTCGTCCAGACCTTCGATGACATCGCCCTTGGCGTAGTCGCCCGGGTAGCCGCCGGCGGCCAGCACCACACCCACAGTCGGACGCGGGTCCCAGGTGGCTTCGACCTTGTCCAGGGCCTTGGCCAGCGCGGCCTCGACCAGCAGCACCAGGGAGCTTTCCAGGCGCACCATGATCGGCTGGGTTTCCGGGTCGCCGAAGCGGCAGTTGAACTCGATGACCTTGGGCTTGCCGGCCTTGTCGATCATCAGCCCGGCATAGAGGAAGCCGGTGTAGACGTTGCCTTCGCTGGCCATGCCGCGCACGGTGGGGTAGATCACCTCGTCCATCACCCGCTGGTGCACCTCAGGCGTCACCACCGGCGCCGGCGAGTAGGCGCCCATGCCGCCGGTGTTCGGGCCGGTATCGGCGTCGCCGACGCGCTTGTGGTCCTGGCTGGTGGCCATCGGCAGCACATGCTCGCCGTCGACCATGACGATAAAGGAAGCCTCTTCGCCGTCGAGGAACTCTTCGATCACCACGCGCGAACCCGCCTCACCGAAGGCGTTGCCGGCCAGCATGTCGCGTACGGCGTCTTCGGCTTCCTGCATGGTCATGGCGACTATCACGCCTTTGCCGGCGGCCAGGCCGTCGGCCTTGATCACGATGGGCGCGCCCTTCTCGCGCAGGTAGGCCAGCGCCGGCTCGATCTCGGTGAAGTTCTGGTAGTCGGCGGTGGGGATCTGGTGGCGGGCCAGGAAATCCTTGGTGAAGGCCTTGGAACCTTCCAGCTGGGCGGCGGCGGCGGTGGGGCCGAAGATGTCCAGCTTGCGGCTGCGGAACAGGTCGACCACGCCCTTCACCAGCGGCGCCTCGGGACCGACTATGGTCAGCTGCACGTTCTGCTCGGCGAAGTCGGCGAGCTGCTCGATGGCCAGCACGTCGATGGCCACGTTCTCGCACTTGGCTTCCACCGCGGTACCGGCGTTGCCCGGGGCGACGAACACCTTCTCGACGCGCGGATCCTGCGCCACTTTCCAGGCCAGGGCGTGTTCACGACCGCCGCTGCCGATGATCAGTACGTTCATGTCTCTCTCCCAATGGAGGCGGGCCGGTGGCCCGTTTGGTGGATAAGAAAAGCGTTATCCACCCTACGAATTCCGAGGTCGCGATGAAGCCGGTAGATGCTAGGCGCCCCAGGTTTCGACCAGCGGAGTTGCCGACTGGCAATGAGCATTGGCGGAACCCGGGGCAACAACGCAGATGCCGGCTTCAGTGCGGCCGATTTTAGTGCCTGAAGTGGCGCATGCCGGTGAACACCATGGCGATGCCGGCTTCGTCGGCGGCAGCGATCACTTCGTTGTCGCGCATCGAGCCACCGGGCTGGATCACCGCGGTGATGCCGGCCTTGGCCGCGTTGTCGATACCGTCGCGGAACGGGAAGAAGGCGTCCGAGGCCATCACCGCGCCCTGCACCTGCAGGCCGGCGTGCTCGGCCTTGATCGCGGCGATGCGCGCGGAGTTGACGCGGCTCATCTGGCCTGCGCCGACACCGACGGTCTGGCGGTTCTTGGCATAGACGATGGCGTTGGACTTGACGAACTTGGCCACTTTCCAGGCGAACACCAGGTCGTGGATCTCCTGCTCGCTCGGCGCGCGCTGGGTGACGACCTTGAGGTCTTCCGCCTTGATCATGCCGATATCGCGGCTCTGCACCAGCAGACCGCCGTTGACGCGCTTGAAGTCCCAGCCCGCGGCGCGCTCGGTCGGCCACTGGCCGCATTCCAGCAGACGCACATTGGCCTTGGCGGCCACCACTTCACGGGCGGCGGCGCTGATGCTCGGGGCGATGATCACTTCGACGAACTGACGCTCGACGATGGCCTTGGCGGTCTCGCCATCCAGCTCGCGGTTAAAGGCGATGATGCCGCCAAACGCGGATTCGGTGTCGGTGGCGTAGGCCAGGTCGTAGGCCTTGCGGATACCGCCTTCGTTTTCCGGGACCACGGCCACGCCGCAGGGGTTGGCGTGCTTGACGATGACGCAGGCCGGCTTGACGAAGCTTTTCACGCATTCCAGCGCGGCGTCGGTGTCGGCCACGTTGTTGAACGACAGTTCCTTGCCCTGCAGCTGGACAGCGGTGGAAACGCTGGCCTCGCCCTTCTTCGCTTCGACGTAGAAGGCCGCGCTCTGGTGCGGGTTCTCGCCGTAGCGCATTTCCTGCGCCTTGATGAACTGGCTGTTGAAGGTGCGCGGGAAGGCGCCACGGCCTTCGGTGGACAGGGTGTCGCGCGTCTGGTCGATGGTGCCCAGGTAGTTGGCGATCATGCCGTCGTAGGCGGCGGTGTGCTCGAAGGCCTTGAGCGCCAGGTCGAAACGCTGGGCGTAGGTCAGACCGCCGGCCTTGAGGGACTCGACGATGCCGGCGTAGTCGCCGGCGTTGACCACGATGGCGACGTCCTTGTGGTTCTTCGCCGCGCTGCGGACCATGGTCGGGCCGCCGATGTCGATGTTCTCGATGGCATCGGCCAGGTCGCAATCGGGCTTGGCCACGGTGGCTTCGAAGGGGTAGAGGTTGACCGCCACCAGGTCGATCGGCTTGATGCCGTGCTCGTCCATCACCGCGCCGTCCAGCGCGCGACGGCCGAGGATGCCGCCGTGGATCTTCGGGTGCAGGGTCTTCACCCGGCCGTCCATCATCTCCGGGAAGCCGGTGTAGTCGGCCACTTCCACTGCGGCTACGCCGTTGTCCTTGAGCAGCTTGTAGGTGCCGCCGGTGGAGAGGATCTCGACACCGAGGGTGGCCAGTTCGCGGGCGAACTCGAGGATGCCGGTCTTGTCGGAGACGCTGATCAGGGCGCGGCGAACGGGGAGGCGGGTGGTCTGGTCGGTCATGGCAAAGTCCATCGGAACAGGAAAACAGTGAAAAAAGGCGGCACTCGGCCGCCCTTTTCCGGGGATTCGCTTACAGCAGGTCGTACTGCTTGAGCTTCTTGCGCAGCGTGCCGCGGTTCAGGCCGAGCAGCTCGGAGGCCTTGGTCTGGTTACCTTTCACGTAATTCATGACGGTTTCCAGCAGCGGCGCTTCCACTTCGGTGAGCACCAGGTTGTACACATCGGTGACGTCCGCGCCCTCGAGATGGGCGAAATAGTTGTGCAGCGCCTTTTCCACGGCGCCACGCAGGGTCTGGCCCTCGTCGCTCGGCGTGCTCAGGTGCTGTTTAAGGCTGGTGTTGTCACTCACGGGTGCGGTTCCACTCACTAAGGTCTCTGTCATCAACGTCATGCGGCCACCTCGTTTCCATCGTTGTGCCGTTCGCTGAAAAACGCGCGAACGTGGGCGCACTGTGCGTCCGTACTGTCCAGACGGTTGAACTGGGCGCGAAACTCCCTGGCGCCCGGCAGGGTTGCGAGATACCAGCCGACATGCTTGCGGGCGATGCGCACGCCCATCTCGTCGCCGTAGAAGGCGTGCAGGGCGGCCAGGTGTTCTAGCAGAATGCGTTCCACCTCGAGCAGGCCGGGCGCCGGCAGGCTTTCGCCGGTGCGCAGATAATGCTCGATCTCACGGAAGATCCACGGCCGGCCCTGCGCGGCACGACCGATCAGCAGGGCATCGGCGCCGGTGGCGTCGAGTACGGCGCGGGCTTTTTGCGGCGAGTCGATGTCGCCGTTGGCGAACACCGGAATCGACACCGCCTGCTTGATCGCGGCGATGGTGTCGTACTCGGCTTCGCCGGTGTAGAGGTCGGCGCGCGTGCGGCCGTGCACGGCCAGCGCGGCGATGCCGGCATCTTCGGCGATCTTCGCCACGGTGACGCCGTTCTTGTTCGCGCGATCCCAGCCGGTGCGGATCTTCAGGGTCACCGGTACGTCCACCGCGCCGACCACCGCGGCGAGAATCTCGCGCACCAGCGGTTCGTCGCGCAGCAGGGCGGAGCCGGCGGCCTTGTTGCAGACCTTCTTGGCCGGGCAGCCCATGTTGATGTCGATGATCTGCGCGCCGAGCTCGACGTTCTTGCGTGCGGCTTCGGCGAGCATCTGCGGGTCGCCGCCGGCGATCTGCACCGAACGCGGCTCGGGGTCGCCGGCGTGCAGCAAACGCAGGCTGGACTTGCGGCTATTCCACAGGCGCACATCGCTGGTGACCATCTCCGACACCACCAGGCCGGCACCGAGACGGCGGCACAGCTGGCGGAACGGGCGATCGGTGACGCCGGCCATGGGGGCCAGGATCAACCGATTGGGCAATGTGTAGGGGCCGATACGTGGGGCCGACATGGGGCGTCCCTGCTTGTTGGTTCGCAGTTGAGACAATGGGGCGATCAACAGCTGTCCTCCACGGTTTCCGCGGGGGGAAACAATGGTGGGCTGTGCTCGCAAAAGGGTGGGCATGATACCCGCTCTGGATGACCGGATAAAGGCTGTTTTGAACAAATTCTGAACAGCTATGGGCTTATCGCCAAGAGTTCGATAGGCGGCCTGCGGCCAGTTGTCGCGCCGCCTGCAGGCTATTCCGGGGAGTGGAAGCTGAGGCTGTAGTTCACCGCGCGGGTGCCCGGGTCGAGGATGTCCAGGGAGATGTGGATCGGCGTCTGCGGCGGCATTTCGCTCTGCCCGGCGAGCTCGCCGGCGAGGTATTCGCTGGGCTTGAAACGGCGGCTGGCGACCAGCTGGCCACCGAGGTCGGCGAAGCGCATTTCCAGCAGCGGGAAGGGTTGGGCGAAGGGCGCGCGGTTGTAGAGGATGGCGTCGACGATCAGCGCGCCGGAGAACTCCGGGTGGCTGCGCACCACCAGGTTGCTGCTGCGGATCTGGCTGATGTCGACCTTCGACGGCAGGCTGCAGCCGATGCTCGGGCACAGCTGCTCGAACCAGGGGCGGTAGCGATCCTGGCGCGCCAGCTCGTCGAAGTTGTAGGCGGCGTACTGCGCCAGCAGGCCGCCGGCCGCCAGCAGGTTGAGCAGGCTCCAGGCGAACCAGCGGCCCCAGGGGCGCGACTGCGGCTGGCGCCAGTCCAGTTGCAGCGGTTCGTCGTCCAGTTCGAACAGGCGTTCCTCGCGCAGGCCCGGCTCGTTGCGCGCCGCCCTGGGTTCTTCGCGCTCGCTGCGCAGGTCTTCATCCTGTCGCTCTTGCTCGTCCGGTTCGTCATCGAGGCTACCCAGGCGCGGCTCGCTCGGTTCGTCGAGCTCGTCGGCGCTGGGCTGCTGCTCGCGGGGTGTGACGGGGGCGGTGAATTCGCTGGCTGCTTTGGGCTTAGCGGCGGCGGGCTCTGGCTGCTCTTCGGTAGGTTGCAGTGCGAAGCTGTCGCGCTCGCGTTTTACCGGCTCGTCACGCAGCAGGGCTTCGGCCCAGGCCTCGTCGTGCGGCGCGTCGCGGCTCGGCGCTTCGTCGCTGTCGAAGCGTTCGCTGTAGCGCGGGGCGCGCTCCAGGGTGAGGAACTGCTGCGACAGTTGCTGTTCCTGTTCCTCCAGCTTGGCCAGTTCCTCGTCCAGATCGAGGCCGTCTAGGTCGAGGTCGTCGTGAATCCACAGGGTGTCGTCGGCGGCCTTGGCCGGTTTGCCGGCGGCCGCTGGCTGTGGTTTGCCGGCCGCTGCCGGCGGGGCGGTCGTGGGCGCAGCGCTGGGCGTGCCGAACAACTGCTGCGCGGCGTTGAACACGTGCAGGCAGGCCCCGCAGCGCACCGCGCCATGGGCGGCAGCCAGCTGCGCCTGGCTGACGCGGAAGCTGGTGCGGCAATGGGGGCACTGGGTGACGTGGCTTTCGCTCATGCGCGGGTCCGATAACTCGAGGCGGTTAGTCTAACGCAATGGTCAGGGGTTCAGCGCTTGACGCCGCTGATGCGCACCCAGCCGTCCTTGACGGCTGTCGGGTCGAGGTCGAAGGCGCCGGCGTAGGCGGCGCGCACTTCCTCGGCCTGCTCGGCGAGGATGCCCGACAGCGCCAGGCGCCCGCCCGGCTTGACCAGCGCGCCGATCTGCGGCGCCAGGGAGACCAGCGGGCCGGCGAGGATATTGGCCACCACCACCTCGGCCGGCTGCTGCGGCAGGTCGGCGGGCAGATAGACCGGGAAGCGTGCCGGATCGATGCCGTTGCGCGAGGCGTTGTCGCGCGAGGCCTCCAGCGCCTGCGGGTCGATATCGGTACCGACCGCCTGCGGCGCGCCGAGCAGCAGCGCGGCGATGGCCAGGATGCCGGAGCCGCAGCCGAAATCCAGCACGTTGCAGCCGGCCAGATCCTGGCCGTCGAGCCATTCCAGGCACAGTGCGGTGGTCGGGTGGGTGCCGGTGCCGAAGGCCAGGCCCGGATCGAGCAGCAGGTTGACCGCCTCCGGCTCCGGTGCGGCGTGCCAGCTCGGCACTATCCACAGGCGTTGGCCGAAGCGCATCGGCTGGAAGCCGTCCATCCAGCTGCGCTCCCAGTCCTGGTCCTCGATGCGTTCGACATGGTGTTCCGGCAGGGCGCCGCCGCACAGCAGCTGCAGGTGGGCGAGCAGCGCGGTCTCGTCGGTATCGGCCTCGAACAGGGCCAGCAGGTGGGTGTGCGACCACAGCGGGGTGGTGCCCAGGTCCGGCTCGAAGATCGGCTGGTCCTCGGCGTCCATAAAGGTCACCGACACGGCGCCGACCTCGAGCAGGGCGTCCTCGTAGGTCTCCGCCTGCTCCGGGGTGATGGCGAGACGGACTTGTAACCAGGGCATGGGCAACCTCATGAACGATGCGGCGGGGCGTTTGGCCGCGCAGCTTACTTGAACGGATGGGCGTGCTGCCAGTTCGGCCGCCGGCCGGAAACGACAAGGGCCGCCAGATGGCAGCCCTTGTCGGTGCAGCAGACCCAAGTCTCAGTGCTTGTCCATACCCAGTTTCTTTTCCAGGTAGTGGATGTTCACGCCACCCTTGACGAAACCCTTGTCGCGGGTCAGGTCGCGGTGCAGCGGCACGTTGGTCTTGATGCCGTCGACCACGATCTCGTCGAGGGCGTTGCGCATGCGCGCCATGGCCTCGTCGCGGTCCTTGCCGAAGGTGATCAGCTTGCCGATCAGCGAGTCGTAGTGCGGCGGCACGCTGTAGCCGCTGTACAGGTGCGAGTCGACGCGCACGCCGTTGCCGCCCGGGGCATGGAAGTGCTTGACCTTGCCGGGGCTGGGCATGAAGTTGTCCGGGTCCTCGGCGTTGATCCGGCACTCGACCGAGTGGCCGAGGATCTTCACGTCTTCCTGCTTGATCGACAGCTTGTTGCCGGCGGCGATGCTGAGCATCTCCTTGACGATGTCGAAGCCGGTGATCATCTCGGTGACCGGGTGCTCGACCTGCACGCGGGTGTTCATCTCGATGAAGTAGAAACGGCCGTCTTCGTAGAGGAACTCGAAGGTGCCGGCACCGCGGTAGCCGATCTCGATGCAGGCGTCGACGCAGCGCTTGAGCACCTCGGCGCGGGCCTTCTCGTCGATGTAGGGGGCCGGGGCCTCCTCGATCACCTTCTGGTGGCGGCGCTGCAGCGAGCAGTCGCGGTCGTACAGGTGGATGGCGTTGCCCTGGCCGTCCGACAGTACCTGCACCTCGACGTGGCGCGGGTTGCCGAGGAATTTTTCCAGGTAGACCATCGGGTTGCCGAACGCCGCGCCGGCTTCGGTGCGGGTCAGCTTGGCCGACTTGATCAGGTCTTCTTCCTTGTGCACCACGCGCATGCCGCGACCACCGCCGCCGCCGGCGGCCTTGATGATCACCGGGTAGCCCACTTCGCGGGCGATGCGCAGGGCTTCTTCCTCGTCTTCCGGCAGCGGGCCGTCGGAGCCAGGCACCACCGGCACGCCGGACTTGATCATGGCGTTCTTGGCCGACACCTTGTCGCCCATCAGGCGGATGGTGTCGGCTTTCGGGCCGATGAAGGCGAAACCGGAGTTCTCCACCTGTTCGGCGAAGTCGGCGTTCTCGGCGAGGAAGCCGTAGCCCGGGTGGATCGCGGTGGCGCCGGTGACTTCGGCGGCGCTGATGATCGCCGGGATGTTCAGGTAGGACCGTGCGCCGGGCGCCGGACCAATGCAGACGGACTCGTCGGCCAGGCCCAGGTGCATCAATTCACGGTCGGCGGTGGAATGCACGGCCACCGTCTTGATGCCCAGCTCCTTGCAGGCGCGCAGGATGCGCAGGGCGATTTCGCCACGGTTGGCGATCAGGACTTTTTCCAGCTTCTGCATTGCAGGCTCCCCGCGCATCAAACGATGGTGAACAGGGGCTGGTCGTACTCAACCGGCTGGCCGTTTTCCACCAGGATGGACTCGATCACGCCGCTGGCTTCGGCCTCGATGTGGTTCATCATCTTCATGGCTTCGACGATGCACAGGATGTCGCCTTTCTTCACGCTCTGACCGACTTCGACGAAGTTGGCCGAGGTCGGCGAGGCGGCGCGGTAGAAGGTGCCGACCATCGGCGAGCGGGCCACGCTGCCGTTCAGCTTCGGCGCGGCTGCCGGGG
>NZ_AVOF01000095.1:0-9003 GCF_000465935.2 Pseudomonas sp. EGD-AK9 | reverse complement strand
GCGCTGGGAATGGTGGGCTGGCAGCCGAAATGGCCGGACGGCCTGCTGCTGTGGCTGGCGGTGAACCTGGGGGTGGCGGTAATGGCCGAGGAGCTGCTGTTTCGCGGCCTGCTGCAGCGCGCGCTGATTAGGCGTCTGGGCGCCTGGCCGGGGCTGCTGCTGACGGCCGCGCTATTCGGCGCCGCGCACCTGCCGTTCAGCCCGCTGTTCGCCCTGGTGGCGGGCATCGCCGGCCTGGGCTACGGCCTGGCCTTGCATTACAGCGGTCGCCTGAGCCTGGCCATCGCCCTGCACGGCGCGGTCAATCTGCTGCATATCCTGCTGCTGAGCTATCCGCTGCGGCTGGCATGACGGCGATGCGGTAGGGCGAGAAGATTCGCGCCAGCTCGCCCTTGGCGCGCAACGCCTCGAGCAGCTCGGCGAAACGGGCGGCACTGAGCGGCGCGCCGGGGCGGATCAGCGCATGGTGGCGGTAGACCTGGTCGATGCGTTCGGAGATCAGCAACTGCCGCGCGTGCTCGCGGTTGCGCTTGATGAAGTCGTAGAGGTTGGAGCGGGTCACCAGGGCGATATCGGCGCGGCCGCGCAGCACCATCAGCAGGTTGCTGTCGTGGGAATGGCCGAGGTTGGCGTTGAAGGTCTTGGTGAGAAACTCCGGGTCGCTGTTGAAGTCGGCGAAGCCGTAGTGATAGCCGCGGTACAGCGCCAGACGCTTGCCCTGCAGCTGGTCGAAGTAGTCCTGGCCGCGCAGCTCCTCGTCGCGGGCGACGAACAGCTCGGCGTCTTCCAGGCCCATGTCCACCGCCTCGAAGTCGATGCCCTGCCAACCCCAACCGGGATTCTCGAAGATGGCCATGTCGATGCGCCCGCGCTGCAGGTCGCTGAAGCGGCGGACGATGGCGGTCGGCAGCATGACGAAGTGGTAGTCGCTCTGCTCGCGGTTGAGCGCCTCCAGCAACTGCGGCAGCAGCCCGCTGGACTCCTGCAGGTTGGACTTGACCACGTAGGGCGGGAAATGCGCGCCGCCGACGTGCACCACTTCGGCGGCGGCCAGCATGCCGGCGAACAGCAGACCGGTCGCAGCCAAGCCCAAGCCAATCCACTGCCGCAAGCGCCGCATATCGACTCCCCCAAAAATCCTTCTTCTAGTAAACGGCAGCCTACTCCAGTCGCGCCCCGAGCGACCAGATGGTTTTTCAGTCCGGCGCGGTTTTATCGCCGAGGGTCAGGTGGTAACGACGCAATAGCCTCATCAATTCGCCATCGGCCTGTAATCTTTCCAGCAGCTGCGCCATCTGCTGCTGCGTCAGCGGGCCGTCCGGGCGCAGCAGCACCTGGTGCCGGTAGACCTGGTCGAAGCGCTCGGACACCAGCAAGCCGGCCGCCGCCTCCGGATAGCGCTCCAGGTACAGCTGCAGATAGGAACGGGTGATCACCGCGACATCGGCACGCTGCCGTTGCAGCAGGCGCAGGTTGCTGTCGTGGGAATAGGTCAGCACCGCCTTGAAGGTGCGCCCAAGGTAGTCCTGGTCGGCGTTGTAGCCGGCGAAGCCATAGTGATAGCCGCTGTACAGGGCCATGCGCTTGCCGGCGAAATCGGCGAAGTACTCCTGGCCGCGCCCCGGTGCAGCGGCGGCGACGTAGACCTCGGCATCCTCGATATCCAGCGGCAGGCCGAGATGGGGCGTGTCCTGCCAGCCCCACTGGCTGGACTCGAACAGGATCAGGTCGTAGCGCCCGTTTTCCAGATCGCGGTAACGCCGCGTGGCCGAGGTCGGCACCAGCACGAAGCGATACTCGTCCTGCAGGCGGTTCAGCGCCTGCAGCAGCTCCGGCACCAGGCCGCGCGGCTGCGGCGCCTCGGGTTTGAACAGATAGGGCGGGAAGTGATAGCCGCCGACGCGCACCTGCTGAGCGGCATCGGCAGCAACGGCGTGCAGCAACAGGCAGGCAAACAGGCAAACAGCTAACGCACGCAAACTCGACCTCTCGTCACGGAACACAGAGCGGAAATCAGGCGAACGTCCCGTGTTCGAAGCCGACGCAGCGGCAGTTGCCCTAGAGCCTAGACCAGTTTTTTCATCCTTCCTTGCACACCAGCGACAAGGCCTCCTCGGCCAATTGATCGAGGCTCATCGGCCCCTGCGGGCGGAACCAGGTGGTAGTCCAGCTCAGCGCGCCGGTGAGGAAACGTCGCTGGATAAAGGGATCGCCCTGGAAGTAACCGGCCTCGCGGGCTTCGCCCAGCACCTGCAGCCAGATCTGCTCGTAGGTATCGCGCAGCGCCAACACCTGCGCCTGGCCCTCGTCCGACAGCGAGCGCCACTCGTACACCAGCACCGCCATGGCCTCGCCGGTGCCGCCCATGATCGACTGCAGCTCGCAGCGGATCAGCGCCAGCAGGCGCTCGCGGGTGCCCTGCGCCTCGGCCAGCGCGGCGCGCATCAAGGCGGTGTTGTAAAGGATGGTTTCCTCCATCACCGCCTTGAGGATCTCGTCCTTGCTCTTGAAGTGATGAAAGATGCTGCCCGACTGGATGCCCACCGCGCCGGCCAGGTCGCGCACCGTGGTGCGCTCGAAGCCCTTGCTGCGAAACAGGTGGGCGGCCATCTGCAGCAGCTTGCCCCGGGCGCTGTCCGGGTCGGTGACGTGGCCACCGCTGACCAGCTCCTGCATCACCGCCTGGGCCTTGTGTTCGTCCACGCTGACTTCTCCTGGTATTGGCTGCGCTGCGGCGGCCCGTTGCTTTCACGGATTCTGCAAGCCGCCGGCAAGTGCTTGTCTTACTTAATGAAATATATGCGATGAAATTTATGCCCCCGCGCCTGACCAAGCAAGCGCTTGGCCGCACTTTTGGCGGGAAAGCCCTCTTTTCCGACTTTTCAACCAAGCGCTTGCTTGGTAGTGTTGGTTTCAGCTTCCCAACCTGTGACGGGCCATCGCCATGAGCAAAACCCTACGCATCGGCTGCGCCTCCGCCTTCTGGGGCGACACCTGCACCGCCGCCGCCCAGCTGGTGCGGGGGGCCGAGCTGGATTACCTGGTGTTCGACTACCTGGCCGAGATCACCATGTCGATCATGGCCGGCGCCCGCATGAAGAAGCCGGACGAGGGCTACGCCCGCGACTTCGTCGAGGTGCTCGCGCCGCTGCTGGGCGAGATCGCGCAGAAGAAGATCCGCGTGATCAGCAACGCCGGCGGGGTCAACCCCACGGCTTGCGCCGCGGCCCTCGAGGCGGCGTGCGAGCAGGCCGGGGTGAAGCTGAAGATCGCCGTGCTGCACGGCGACAACCTGCAGCCCAAACTCGGCGAGCTGGTCAAGGCCGGCACCCGCGAGATGTTCACGGGCGCGCCGCTGCCGCCCTTCTGCGTGTCGGTCAACGCCTACCTGGGCGCGCCGGGCATCGTCGCCGCGCTGGAGCAAGGCGCCGACATCGTCATCACCGGCCGCGTGGTCGACAGCGCCGTGGTCAGCGCCGCCCTGGTGCACGAGTTCGGCTGGGCCTGGAGCGACTACGACAAGCTGGCCCAGGCCGCGCTGGCCGGGCACATCATCGAATGCGGCGCGCAGTGCACCGGCGGTAACTTCACCGACTGGCGCGCGGTGCCGGACTACGAACACATCGGCTTCCCCATCGTCGAGGTCGAAGACGACGGCCGTTTCGTCGTGACCAAGCCGGAGGGTTCCGGCGGCCTGGTCACGCCTTTTACCGTCGGCGAGCAGCTGCTCTACGAGATCGGCGATCCGCGCACCTATCTGCTGCCGGACGTGGTCTGCGATTTCACCGCCGTCGAGCTGAGCCAGGTCGGTGCCGACCGCGTCGAGCTCAAGGGCGCGCGCGGCCTGCCGCCGACCGCGCAGTACAAGGTCAGCGCCACCCACCCGGACGGCTTCCGCTGCACCGCCAGCTGCCTGCTCGCCGGCATCGACGCGGTGGCCAAGGCCGAGCGCGTCAGCCAGGCGATCATCGCCAAGACCGAGGCGCTGTTCGCCGAGCGCGGCTGGGGCGCCTATCAGGAAGTCAGCATCGAGCTGCTGGGTAGCGAAGCCACCTATGGTGCCCACGCTCGTCGCCAGGACAGCCGCGAGGTGGTGGTGAAGATCGCCGTGCGCCACGCCAAGAAGGAGGCCCTGGTGCTGTTCTCCCGCGAGATCGCCCAGGCCGCCACCGGCATGGCGCCGGGCCTGACCGGCATAGTCGGCGGCCGCCCCACGGTCTACCCGGTGATTCGCCTGTTCAGCTTCCTGGTGGACAAGAGCGCCTGCGAGCTGGCGGTGGAAATCGGCGGCGAACGTCAGCCGGTCACCCTGCCTCAGGTCGATGCCTTCGACCCCGAGCGACTGCGCGCGCCGGCCGCCCTGCCCGTACCGATGGGCGAAGCCGACGCCTCCGTGCCACTGATCCGCCTCGCCGTGGCCCGCTCCGGCGACAAGGGCAACCACAGCAATATCGGCGTGATGGCCAGAAAGCCCGAGTACCTGGCGTGGATCGCCGCTGCGCTGACCCCCGAAGCCGTGGCGCAATGGATGGGCCATGTCCTGGATCCGCAAGCCGGCAAGGTCAGCCGCTGGCACCTACCGGGCAGCCACAGCCTCAACTTCCTGCTGGAAAATGCCCTGGGCGGTGGCGGCGTGGCCAGCCTGCGTATCGACCCGCAGGGCAAGGCCTTCGCCCAGCAGCTGCTGGAATTCCCGGTACCGGTGCCGCGCGCACTGGCCGACAGCCTGTAACAAGGACAACCAGAACGATGAGCTACGACTCCGTATTCAAACCTGGCCTTTTCGCAGGCCAGACCATCCTGGTTACCGGCGGCGGCAGCGGTATCGGTCGCTGCGTGGCCCACGAGCTGGCCCATCTCGGCGCCCATGTGGTGCTGGTCGGACGCAAGCAGGAAAAACTGGAGAAAACCTGCGCCGAGATCATCGAAGACGGCGGCAGCGCCAGCTTCCAGGTCTGCGACATCCGCGACGAGGAAGCGGTCAAGGCCATGGTCGGCGCGGTGCTCGCGCAGCACGGACGCATCCATCACCTGGTCAACAACGCCGGCGGCCAGTTCCCCGCGCCGTTGATCGGCATCAACCAGAAAGGCTTCGAGACCGTGGTGCGCACCAACCTGGTGGGCGGTTTTCTGGTGGCCAAGGAAGTCTTCCTGCAGAGCCTGAGCAAGCACGGTGGCGCCATCGTCAACATGCTCGCCGACATGTGGGGCGGCATGCCCGGCATGGGCCATTCGGGGGCGGCGCGGGCGGGTATGGAGAACTTCACCAAGACCGCCGCCTACGAGTGGGGCCACGCCGGGGTGCGAGTCAACGCCGTGGCGCCGGGCTGGATCGCCTCCAGCGGTATGGACACCTACCCCGAGTCGATGAAGAACATGATCCGCAACCTCAAGGATCACGTGCCGCTGCAGCGCATCGGCAGCGAGTCCGAGGTGGCCGCCGCCATCGTCTTTCTGCTCAGCCCCGGCGCCAACTTCATCAGCGGCAACACCATCCGCATCGACGGTGCGGCCAGCCAGGGCACCCGTGCCTGGACGCTGGGCAAGGCGAGAAACAGCGAGCCCTACAACGGTTTCCACCGGGCCTACCTGCCCGATGTACTGAAAGATCAGGAGTAAGGCGATGCCCGTGATCCAATCGGAAATCGACGTGCATGGCGACGCCTTCGCGCAGAACCGCGCGGCCATGCTGGCGGCCATCGCGGCCTTTCGCGACGTCGAGCAGAAGGTGCTGGACAAGGCGCAGGAGGCCAAGGCCAAGTTCGACAAGCGCGGCCAGTTGCTGCCGCGCGAACGCCTCAACCTGCTGCTCGATGCTGGCGCGCCCTTTCTCGAACTGGCCTCGCTGGCCGGCTACAAGCTGCACGACGACAAGGACGGCAGCCAGGCCGGCGGTGGCCTGATCGCCGGCATCGGCTACATCGCCGGCGTGCGCTGCCTGGTGATCGCCAACAACAGCGCGATCAAGGGCGGCACCATCTCCCCCACGGGCCTGAAAAAATCCCTGCGCCTGCAGCAGATCGCCTTCGAGAACAAGCTGCCGGTGGTGACCCTGGCCGAGAGCGGCGGCGCCAACCTCAACTACGCCGCCGACATCTTCGTCGAGGGCGCACGTGGCTTCGCCAACCAGGCGCGCATGTCCGCCATGGGCCTGCCGCAGATCACCGTGGTGCACGGCTCCAGCACCGCCGGCGGGGCCTACCAGCCCGGCCTGTCGGACTACGTGGTGGTGGTGCGCGGCAAGGCCAAGATGTTCCTTGCAGGCCCGCCACTGCTCAAGGCCGCCACCGGCGAGATCGCCACCGACGAGCAACTCGGTGGCGCCGAGATGCACGCCCAGGTCGCCGGCACCGCCGAGTACCTGGCCGAGAACGACGCCGATGGCGTGCGCCTGGCGCGCGAGATAGTCGGCATGCTGCCGTGGAACCAGCAGCTGCCGGCACGTGAGAAACGCACCTGGCGCGAGCCGCTGTACCCGGCCGAGGAACTGCTCGGCCTGGTGCCGGCAGATGCCAAGAAGCCCTACGACGTGCGCGAGATCATCGCGCGTATCGCCGACGGCTCGGCGTTTCTCGACTTCAAGAACGAGTTCGACAGCCAGACCGTCTGCGGCCACCTGCAGATCGAAGGCCAGGCCTGCGGCTTTATCGGCAACAACGGCCCGATCACCCCACAGGGCGCGGCCAAGGCGGCGCAGTTCATCCAGCTGTGCGAGCAGAGCAATACGCCGATCCTGTTCTTTCACAACACCACCGGTTTCATGGTCGGCACCGAGTCCGAGCAGAACGGCGTGATCAAGCACGGCTCGAAGATGATCCAGGCCGTAGCCAACGCCACAGTGCCCAAGCTGACCATAGTGGTCGGCGGCTCGTATGGGGCCGGCAACTACGCCATGTGCGGGAGAGGACTGGACCCGCGCTTTATCTTCGCCTGGCCCAACAGCAAGACCGCCGTGATGGGCGGCGCCCAGGCCGGCAAGGTGCTGCGCATCGTCACCGAGGAAAAGCACGCCAAGGAAGGCAAGGAAGCCGATCCGAAAATGCTCGATATGCTGGAACAGATGACCGCACAGAAGCTCGACAGCCAGTCCACCGCGCTGTACGGCACCGCCAGCCTGTGGGACGACGGCCTGATCGACCCGCGCGATACGCGCAAGCTGCTGGGCTTCTTGCTCGACATCTGCGCCGAAGCCAATCTGCGGCCCCTGAAATCCAATCGTTTCGGCGTCGCCCGTTTCTGACCCTCATCATCGGAGCACAACAACAATGATCTTCACCCAGGAACACGAAGAACTGCGCCGCACCGTCCGTAACTTCGTCGACAAGGAAATCAATCCGCACGTCGACGCCTGGGAGAAGGAAGGCCGCTTCCCCATCCACGACATCTTCAAGAAGGCCGGCGAGCTGGGCCTGCTGGGCATCTCCAAGCCGGAGAAATTCGGTGGCATGGGTCTGGACTACAGCTACTCGATCGTCGCTGCCGAGGAGTTCGGCACCATCCATTGCGGCGGCATCCCCATGTCCATCGGCGTGCAGACCGACATGTGCACCCCGGCCCTGGCGCGCTTCGGCTCCGACGAGCTGCGCGAGGAGTTCCTGCGCCCGGCCATCACCGGCGAGATGGTCGGCTGCATCGGCGTCTCCGAAGTCGGCGCCGGCTCCGACGTGGCGGGCCTGAAGACCACCGCGCGCAAGGACGGCGACGACTATGTGATCAACGGCAGCAAGATGTGGATCACCAACTCGCCATCGGCCGACTTTATCTGCCTGCTGGCCAATACCAGCGACGACAAGCCGCACGTCAACAAGTCGCTGATCATGGTGCCGATGAAGACCCCGGGCATCAGCGTCAGCCCGCACCTGGACAAGCTGGGCATGCGCAGCTCGGAGACCGCCCAGGTGTTCTTCGACAACGTGCGCGTGCCGCAGCGCTACCGCATCGGCGCAGAGGGCGCCGGCTTCATGATGCAGATGCTGCAGTTCCAGGAAGAGCGCCTGTTTGGCGCGGCCAATATGATCAAGGGCCTGGAGCACTGCGTCGACGCCACCATCGACTATTGCAAGCAGCGCCACACCTTTGGCCAACCGTTGATCGACAACCAGGTCATCCACTTCCGCATGGCCGAACTGCAGACCGAGATCGAAGCCCTGCGCGCGCTGGTCTACCAGGCCACCGAACAATACGTGAAGGGCCGCGACGTGACCAAGCTGGCGTCCATGGCCAAGCTCAAGGCCGGCCGCCTCGGCCGCGAGGTGTCCGACGCCTGCCTACAGTACTGGGGCGGCATGGGCTTCATGTGGGATAACCCGGTGTCGCGCGCCTACCGCGACGTGCGCCTGGTCAGCATCGGCGGCGGCGCCGACGAAATCATGCTTGGCATCATCTGCAAGCTGATGGGCATCCTGCCCGGCAAGAAAAAGGGCTGAGGAGGCGACCATGGCCGAACTGCCGAATTGCCAGACCCTGCTGCTGGAGCAGGTCGAGGGCGTGCTCTACGTCACCCTCAACCGCCCGGACAGCCGCAACGCCATGAGCCTGGCCATGGTCGGCGAACTGCGCGCCACCCTGGAGGCCGTGCGCCAAGACGCCGGCGTACGCGCCCTCGTGCTGCGCGGTGCCGATGGCCACTTCTGCGCCGGCGGCGATATCAAGGATATGGCCGGCGCCAGAGCCCGCGGCGGCGACGCCTACCGCGAGCTGAACCGCGCCTTCGGTGCGCTGCTGGAAGAGGCCCAGGCCGCTCCGCAGGTACTGGTGGCGGTGCTGGAAGGCGCCGTACTCGGCGGTGGTTTCGGCCTGGCCTGCGTGTCCGACGTGGCCATCGCGGCGAGCGGCGCCAAGTTCGGCCTGCCGGAAACCACCCTGGGCATCCTCCCGGCGCAGATCGCCCCCTTCGTTGTGCGGCGCATCGGCCTGACCCAGGCGCGCCGCCTGGCCCTGACCGCCGCCCGCTTCGACGGCGCCGAGGCGTTGCGCCTGGGCCTGGTGCACTACTGCGAGCAC
>NZ_AVOF01000094.1:0-9062 GCF_000465935.2 Pseudomonas sp. EGD-AK9 | reverse complement strand
GATCGCCTGCTCGGCCTGCTGGCCGCCGCCAGCCTGCCGCTGGGCCTGCTCTGCGTCGGCGCGGCGCTCAAACCCGAGCAGCTCGGCGGGGAAATTCCGGCGCTGGGGTGGAACAGCGCCCTGCGCCTGCTGGCCATGCCGCTGCTGGCCTGGACGGTGGCCTGGGCGCTGGCCCTGCCGGCGATGGAGAGCGCCGTGCTGGTGCTGTTCTTCGCCCTGCCCACCGCGCCGACGGCCTATGTGCTGACCCGCCAGCTGGGCGGCGACAGCCAGCTGATGGCCGGTATCATCACCCTGCAGACGCTGCTGGCGGCGGGCAGCCTGGTGGCGATCATGGCGCTGCTGGGCTGAGCTCAGGCGGCTGCAGATAGGCCTCAAGCAGGCGCTGGTAGGCGCCGCTGGCCTGCAAGGCGGCCAGGCCGAGGTCGAACTCGGCGATCAGCTCGGCGCCGCGCGGATGGTTGCGCGGCACGATCAGGTGCAGGGTGCTGTTGCCGAACACCCCCTGCGAGCGGTAGAAGCGGCTCGCCGGCGCCCCGGTGGCGCGCAGGGCGCTCTCGCCCAGGCGGCGGTCGGCGATGAACAGGTCGTCGCGCGCCAGCAGCAGCAGGCGCGCGCACTCGTTGAGGCCGAGCGGCGAATGACGGGTCAGCAGGCCCTGGTCGAGCAATGCCTGGATCGGCGCCGGCGGCTGCCAGCCGAGCGGGTAGCACAGGCGCTTGCCGGCCAGGCGCGACAGATCCGCCACCTCGATGGCGTCGCCGGCACGACTGAACAGGTGCTGTTCGGCGACGAACAGCGGCGCCGAGTAGAGGAATTCCGCCTGGCGCTGGGCGCCGGGGACATAGGGGAAAGTCGCGTCGTAGTCGCCGCGCAGGGTCTTCAGGTAACCGCGCTTCCACGGCTGCCACGCCAGCGTGGCGGACAGCCCGCGTTCGGCCAGGGCGGCG
Source organism: Pseudomonas sp. EGD-AK9 (assembly GCF_000465935.2). Lineage (NCBI taxonomy): Bacteria > Pseudomonadati > Pseudomonadota > Gammaproteobacteria > Pseudomonadales > Pseudomonadaceae > Pseudomonas > Pseudomonas sp. EGD-AK9. The sequence continues at coordinate 8,112 of NZ_AVOF01000094.1, read as the reverse complement.
TGCACCACCTGGGTCAGCAGGCCGCCGCCGGGCAGGCTCTGGCCGGTGAAGGGCGCGTAATCGTCGCCGGTCACCAGGCGCAGCTCGGCCGCCCAGGCGGCGCCGCTCAGCGCCAGCCCCAGAAGCAGGCCCGCCCGCCATTTTCCCGCCATCGATCCCCAGCCTTAGCGTCGGCCCAGCGCCCGAACGCAACGAATTCGCTCCAGTGGCCATAGTGTAGAGGCCGCTAGGTTAACCAGTGCCCGCTCACCGCGCGACTGGCGCAACGGCGATTTCCGGCCGATGCTAAGTACAAGCCGGATAAAACATTTCTCGCCGGCCGGCTATGCAACCTGCGTCGCGATCACGACCGATCGCCAGCGGGCTCGCAAGGGGGAGCCGCCTTATGCTGACCCTGCTCAATCTGTTGTCCGCCATTGCCCTGCTGGTCTGGGGCACCCATATCGTGCGTACCGGCATCCTGCGGGTATACGGCTCGCACCTGCGCAAGATCCTCAGCCACAACGTCGGCCGCCGGCCGCTGGCCTTCGCCGCCGGCATCGGCGTCACCGCGCTGGTGCAGAGCAGCAACGCCACCGCGCTGCTGGTCACCTCCTTCGTCGCCCAGGGCCTGATGGCGCTGGCGCCGGGGCTGGCGATCATGCTCGGCGCCGACGTCGGCACCGCGCTCATGGCGCGGGTGCTGACCCTCGACCTGAGCTGGCTGAGCCCGCTGCTGATCTTCCTCGGGGTGATCTTCTTCCTCTCGCGACGGCAGACCCGCGCCGGCCAGCTCGGCCGCGTGGCGATCGGTCTGGGCCTGATGCTGCTGGCGCTGGAGCTGATCGTCGCCGCCGCCACGCCGATCACCGAGGCACGCGGCATCCGCGTGCTGTTCGCCTCGCTGACCGGCGACCTGATGCTCGACGCCCTGGTCGGCGCGCTGTTCGCCCTGCTCACCTACTCCAGCCTGGCCGCCGTGCTGCTCACCGCGACCCTGGCCGGCGCCGGGCTGATCAGCCTGCCGGTGGCCATCGGCCTGGTGATCGGCGCCAATATCGGCAGCGGTCTGCTGGCCTTTCTCACCAGCAGCCTGCAGACCCCGGCCGGTCGCCGCGTGGCGCTGGGCAGCCTGATCTACAAGCTGATCGGCCTGCTGCTGGTGCTGCCGCTGCTGCAGCCGCTGGCCAACTGGCTGGACGGCCTGAACTGGCGTCCGGCCGAGCTGGTGATCTTCTTCCACCTGCTCTACAACGGCTTGCGCGCCCTGCTGATGCTGCCCACCGTGGGCTGGATGGCGCGCTTCTGCAACTGGCTGATGCCGGACCGCGCCGAAGAGGCCGGTATCGCCCGCGCGCGCCATCTGGACGCCACGGCGCTGGCCACGCCGAGCCTGGCACTGGCCAATGCGGTGCGTGAAACGCTGCGCATCGGCGATCTGATCGAGGCCATGCTCGGCCACCTGCTGCCGGTGCTGGAACACAACCAGCCGGCGACGAGCAAGGAGCTGCGCCTGCTCAACGACGACGTCGCCAGCCTGTGCCGGGCGGTCAAGCTGTACCTGGCGCAGATCCCGCGCGAAGCGATGAGCGAACACGAGAGCCGGCGCTGGGCCGAGGTGCTCGAGCTGGCGGTGAACCTGGAGCAGGCCGGCGAGCTGATCGAACGCATGCTCGGCAAGATCCAGAACGAGAAGACCGCGCAGCGCCGGGCCTTCTCCGACAAGGGCCTGGAGGAGCTGACCAGCCTGCACGGACAGCTGATGGCCAACCTGCGCCTGGGCCTGAACGTGTTCCTCAGCGCCGATCACGCCAGCGCCAGCCAGCTGCTGCGCGAGAAACGCCGCTTCCGCGCCCAGGAGCGGCGCCTGGCCCATGCGCATATCGGCCGGCTGCAGCGCCAGGTGGTGCAGAGCATCGAGACCAGCTCGCTGCACCTGGAGTTGATCGCCGACATGAAGCGCCTCAATTCGCTGTTCTGCTCCAGCGCCTACGTGGTGCTGGAGGGCGGCGAGACCGGCGCGCTGCAGCTCGAAGAAGGCGGCGAATAGCCCCCGCCTCAGTCCGCGTCGGCGGCGCGCGCGACCGGCGCCGGCTCCACCCCGCGCCAGGCGTACCAGGCGAAGAACAGCGCCATCAGCAGGTAGCCGTGGACGAAGTCCGGCGCGGCGTACCAGGCCAGCTTGGGCGCGTGCATCAGGCCGACGCAGGCCATGGCCGCGGCGACCAGGGCGAAGGCGGTGGCCTGGCGGAACTGACGATCGATCACCGCCACGCACATGGCGCCGAGCAGGATGGCGCTGAACATGGCGCCCTGGCCGAGGGCGCCGATGGCCGTGGAGATGCCTTGCACCACCTCCGGCGCGCCGCGGTTGAAGCGGGTCATCAGGTAGTTGGCGAAGTACGGCAGCATGGCCAGGGCCACCGCCGGGTAGTAACGGGCATGGTTGCTGTTGAAGGCGGTGGCGATCATCGACATGCCGACGAACACCAGGATCGGCGCCACCACCGACACCGGAATCAGCGCGGCGATAAAGGCGATCAGGCCGAACATGGTGGCGATGCCGTACACCGCGCCGTTAAGGATGCTGTAGCCGCGCCCGGCGCCCATCCATTTCGAGCCCACGGTGGCGATGTACACCGTGGTCGGGAACACCCCGCCGAACAGCGCGCCGAGCAGGGTGCCGACGCCGTCCACCGCCTGGCATTCACGCACGCTGTAGCGGTCGCCGGCGGCGCTCATGGCCTCGACGTTGTTCATGGTCTCGATGGCGTTGTACAGGGTGATCGGCAGGATCACCGTCATCAGCGCCAGCATGCTGGTGAACAGCAGGCCCAGGCCCTCGTACCAGGCCAGGTTGGGCAGCAGCGGGTAGAAACCCAGGTGGGTGAAGGCGTCGCCGAACTTGCCGCTGTCGGCGGCGCCGACCAGGTAGGCCAGCGCGGTGCCGACGACGATGGCGAACAGCGAGGCCGGCAGGCGTAACGGCATGCTGATGCGCGCCACCAGGCCGACCAGGGTGATGGCCAGCACCAGCAGGCCGATCATGGGAATTTCCAGGGTCTTGAACAGCATCTCGCCGGCGATGAAGGTCAGCGCCACCCCGGCCACCGCGCCGAGCATGGCCGGGCGCGGCAGATGGCGTTGCACCCAGTTGCCGATCAGGCTGATCGCCGCCTCGATCGCGCCGCTGATCAGGCAGGCCGCCACCGCCACCTTCCAGGCCAGCTCGGCGTCGCCGGTGAGCTGCTTCGCCGGCAGCAGCACGCCGAACAGGAAGACGAACATCACCGGGGTACTGATGCCGTAGGACAGCGCGGTGACGTCGGCGCGGTTCTCCTTGCGGGCCAGGCGCGCGGCGCTCCAGGCGTAGTAGAAGTTGCCGGCCATCACCGCCACCGCCGCACCGGGCAACACCTGACCGAACACGATCTCGGCGGGAAAACCCATGCCCAGCATGCTGATGGCGATGATCACGAAGTTGGCGATGTTGTTCTGGAACAGGGCGAAGAAGGCGTCGGTGTCCTCCTTCTTGTACCAGGGGTAATGCACACGCGGCGTCGACATGGCGGGCGGAATCCTTGTTGTCCGAATGGTCAGGTCGGCGAGTCTAGCAACCCGCCGCCGGGGCATAAACGAACAAGGCAGCCGAAGCTGCCTTGTGGTGGTGACGGCGGATCCCTACGCCGGCTGCGGCAGCTGACGGCGGCGCTGCAACCAGACGATCAGGCCGAACAGCATAAAGCCCGGCAGCCACATCAGCTCCTTGGTCCAGCGGTCGGTCGGCGCACGCACGCTGAGGATCTGCTGGTCGAACTCCAGGCCGGCGTCGGCGGCCAGGCTGCCGAAGGTGACGCTGTCGACCAGCACCTTGTCGCCCTCCTCGTAGAGGTTCAGGCCGAGCTTGGCCAGGCGTTCCTCGCCCGAGGCGCCATCCGGCACCGCCAGCAGCAGGGTGAACTCGCGCGGGTCGCCCACCGCGTTCTCGCCGAGTACGCGCAGGCGCAGCTGGCTGCCGTCGGCGACGCCGTCGAGGGCCTGCGCCAGCTGGGCCGGCGGCACGTCCTGGTAGGGGTCGTGGAGCCTGTCCATCCAGAAGCCGGGGCGGAACAGGGTGAAGGCCACCAGCAGCAACAGCAGGCTCTCGTACCAGCGGCTGCGCACCAGGAAGAAGCCCTGGGTGCCGGCGGCGAAGATCAGCATGGCGATGGTCGCCACGATGAAGATCAGCACGCCGTGCCAGAAGTCCACGTCGATCAGCAGCAGGTCGGTGTTGAAGATGAACAGGAACGGCAGCGCCGCGGTGCGCAGGCTGTAGAAGAAGGCCACCAGGCCGGTCTTGATCGGGTCGCCCTTGGACACCGCGGCGGCGGCGAACGAGGCCAGGCCCACCGGCGGGGTGACGTCGGCCATGATGCCGAAGTAGAAGACGAACAGGTGCACCGCGATCAGCGGCACGATCAGGCCGTTCTGCTGCCCCAGCGCCACCACCACCGGCGCCAGCAGGCTGGACACCACGATGTAGTTGGCGGTGGTCGGCAGGCCCATGCCGAGGATCAGGCTGAACACCGCCACCAGCACCAGCATCAGCAGCAGGTTGCCCATCGACAGCAGCTCGACCAGGTCGGCCAGCACCAGGCCGACGCCGGTCTGCGACACCGCGCCGACGATGATGCCGGCCGCCGCGGTGGCGATGCCGATGCCGATCATGTTGCGCGCGCCGGCGATCAGACCTTCGCGCAGGTCGATCACGCCGTCGACGAAGGTGCCGTGGTCGTGGCTGCCGTCGTGGCGCATCCAGCTCAGCAGCGGGCGCTGGGTGAGCAGGATGATGATCAGCATCACGCTGCCCCAGAAGGCCGACAGGCCGGGCGACAGGCGCTCGATCATCAGGCACCAGACCAGCACCACCACCGGCAGCAAAAAGTGCAGGCCGGAGAGCAGCACGGCGCGGGTCTCGGGCAGCGACTCCAGCGGCGCATTGGGGTCTTCCGGCGGCAGCACCGGCACGCTGGCGGCAACCTTCAGCAGGCCCAGGTAGACCAGCGCCAGCAGCACGCCGATGCCCGGCAGGGCGTAGTCGCCGAGCGCCGGCTTGAGCCAGCCGAGGCCGTAGTAGACCGCCAGCGACAGGCCGCTGATCAGCGCCGCGCCGAAGGCGAAGCCGGTCAGGCGGCGCAGCCAGGGCTTGGGCTGATGGCCGCCGATGGGCTGCAGGCCGAGCTTGAGCGACTCCAGGTGGACGATGTAGAGCAGCGCGATATAGGAGATCGCCGCCGGCAGGAAGGCGTGCTTGATGATCTCGACATAGGGCATGCCGATGTACTCGACCATCAGGAAGGCCGCGGCGCCCATCACCGGCGGCATGATCTGGCCGTTGACCGAGGAGGCCACTTCCACCGCGCCGGCCTTCTCCGCGGAGAAGCCGGTGCGCTTCATCATCGGGATGGTGAAGGTGCCGGTGGTGACCACGTTGGCGATCGACGAGCCGGAAATCATCCCGGTCAGCCCGGACGACAGCACCGCCGCCTTGGCCGGGCCGCCGCGCAGGTGGCCGAGCAGGCTGAACGCCAGCTGGATGAAGTAGTGCCCGGCGCCGGCCCGCTCGAGCAGGGCGCCGAACAGCACGAAGAGGAAGACGAAGCTGGTGGACACGCCAAGGGCGATGCCGAACACCCCTTCGGTGGTGATCCACTGGTGGTTGGCCAGGGCGTTGAAACTGACCCCGCGGTGCGCCAGCAGCCCCGGCATGTACGGGCCGGCCAGGCTGTAGACGAGAAACACCAGGGCGATGATCGCCAGCGGCGGGCCGAGCGCGCGGCGGGTGGCCTCCAGCAGCAGCGGAATGCCGATGCAGGCGGTGACCAGGTCGCCGGTGGTCAGGCTGCCGGGGCGCAGCGCCAGCTGCTGGTAGAAGACGAACAGGTAGGCGGCGCTGGCGGCGGCCACCAGGCCGAGGGCGATATCCAGCAAGGGCACGCGGTCGCGCGGCGACTGCTTGAACGCCGGGTAGGCGAGAAACGCCAGCAGCAGGGCGAAGGCCAGGTGAATGGCGCGGGTCTGGGTATCGTTGAGCACGCCGAAGCCGAGCACGAACGGCAGCGGCGAGGCGATCCACAGCTGGAACAGCGACCAGAGCAGGGCCAGGCCGGCGATCACCTGGGCCATGGCGCCGACGGGCAGACGCGCGCCGACATCCTGGGCGATCAGTTCCTCGGTGGAGAGTTGCTTGTCATGCATGGGATCAAACCTGCATTCGAGTCATCGGAGAACGGCAAAACCCGCAGGCCTGCGCCGTGCGGGTTTGCTTAACACTAGAAGCGAATCGGGCGCAGCGCCCGCCGGGAAGGCCAACCGGCCTGCTCGGCAGGCCCGTCGCTGGCGCTTACAGCCAGCCGCGCTCCTTGTAGTAACGCGCGGCGCCTTCATGCAGCGGCGCGGTCAGGCCGACCTTGATCATGTCGGCTTCCTTGAGGTCGGCGAAGGCCGGGTGCAGGCGCTTGAAACGCTCGATGTTGTCGAACACCGACTTGACCAGCTGGTAGACCACTTCCGGGTCGGCGTTGGCCGAGGTGGACAGCACGGCCTTGCCGCCGATCGACGGGGTCGGCGCATCGTTGCCCTTGTACAGGCCGCCGGGGATGTCGGCCTTGGTGTAGTAGGTCTTCTCGGCCAGCAGCTTGTCGATCTCGGCGCCGGTCACCGGCACCAGCACCGCGTCGGTGGTGGTGGTGGCTTCCTGGATCGCGCCGTTGGGATGACCGACGAAGTAGGTCATGGCATCGATGTTGTTGTCACCCAGGGCGCTGGCCTGCTCGGCCGGCTTCAGCTCGGCGGCGAGGGCGAAGGCAGAACGATCCCAGCCCTTGACGGCCATGATCTCTTCCAGGGTGTCGCGCTGACCCGAACCCGGGTTGCCGACGTTGACGCGCTTGCCCTTGAGGTCGTCGAAGCTGGCGATCTTGGCGTCGCGGCGGGCGAGGATGGTGAACACCTCGCTCTGCAGGGAGAACACCGCGCGGATGTCGCCCATCGCGCCTTCGGCCTCGAACGGCGCCGCGCCGTTGAGCGCCTTGTACTGGTGGTCCGACTGCATGATGCCGAAGTTGAACTCGCCGCTGCGGATGCCGTTGACGTTGGCCACCCCGCCACCGCTGGCCGGGGCGTTGCACTTGATGCCGTGCTCGGCCGCACCGCGGTTGAGGAAACGGCAGATGGACTGGCCGGCCACGTAGTAGACGCCGGTCTGGCCGCCGGTGCCGATGGTGACGAACTTCTCTTCAGCCTGTGCCATGCCACTCAGGGTAGTGCCTGCGAGTGCGGCGGACAGGACCCATGCCAAGGATTTGCCTTTCATGGGAGATCTCCTTTTTCTGTTGTTGTAGAGCGAGCGCGCCTTGTGGGCGACGTTCGGGAGGGCAAGTCTAACCGCTCGGCGCCAATATGCACGCGCCAACGACCAATCGGTCGTAACCGCGTGTGGCGCGCCGGGCTATCGCCGTTCTCCGCCATTGGGCAGAATCGGCACATGTCACACGCCATTCACGAGTCGCCGCAGGCCTCGGTCAGCGCCAGCCTGACCCAGGCGATCCTGCACGCCGCCAGCCGCCTCGGCCTCGACCGCCAGACGCTGCTGACGGCCTGCGGCCTGCACGAAGGGCAACTGGCCGACCCCGACGCGCGGGTGCCGTTCAGTGCCCAGGAGGCACTGTGGCGCGAACTGGATGCGCGCCTGCAGCACCCGGAGCCCGGCCTGCTGCTCGGCCGCAGCCTCACCCCCGGCCCGTTCAGCGTACTCAGCTACCTGCTGCAGAGCAGCGCCACCCTCGGCGAGGCGCTGACCGCCGCGCTGCGCTACCAGCGCCTGGGCGGCGAAGGCGGCGAGCTGCACATCGAGGAACGGGGCGAGGCCCTGCTGCTGCTCTATCGCCCGCTGCACCCGCAACACCCGGCGACGCGCATCCGCGTGCTGGCGATGATGACCTGCTGGGTGCAGATGACCACGCCGCTGCTGGACGGCTTCCACCTGCTCGGCGCGCAGTTCCGCCACGCCGCACCGGCGGATCTGGCGCCCTACCGCGAGGTGTTCGCCTGCCCGCTGCAGTTCGCCGCCGCCGACGCCCCACTTCTCGG
>NZ_AVOF01000093.1:0-9074 GCF_000465935.2 Pseudomonas sp. EGD-AK9 | reverse complement strand
GACGCGACAGCTTCCAGGCCAGCTTGGCCTCGCGCCAGGCCTGCTCCGGGTCGACCTCGCGGCCGAGGCCGGCGACCAGTTCGGCGCCATCCTCCAGCACCCAGGCATACTTCTCCGGCGACAGGCGGGCGGTCAGCGCCCGGTACACCTCCGCCAGGTGCAGCACGTCCTCGGCGGCGTAGCTCACCTGGGTCTGCGACAGCGGCCGCTGCAGCCAGTCGGAGCGGGTCTCGCCCTTGGGCAGCTCGATGCCCAGCAGCGCCTGCACCAGGCGCGAGTAGCCCATGGAGAAGCCCAGGTTGAGGTAGCCGGCGGCCAGCTGGGTATCGAACAACGGCGTCGGCAGGCTGCCGGTCAGGCGCAGGAAGACTTCCAGGTCCTCGCTGCACGAATGCAGCACCTTGACCACCTGCGGCGCCTGCAGCAGCGCGGCGAAGGGCGCCCAGTCGCCGATGCACAGCGGATCGATCAGGTAGGCCCGCGCGCCCTCGCTGACCTGCAGCAGGCCGGCGATGGGATAGAAGGTGTCGACGCGCATGAACTCGGTGTCCAGCGCGACGAAGGGCAACGCCTGCCAGACGGCGCAATGCTCGGCCAGGCTGGCGTCGTCGCGAATCCAGTGAATATCGTTAGCCACGCGGCTCTCCCGTGAAGAATGCCGCGCAGTATATATGCCCCGACCGCCGGACGGGGCAGCGCCCTGCCACTGCGCCGGCGAACTGTGTAACCTGTGCCGCGCATCGCTTGCCCCCGACACGGAAGAACAACAATGAAGAAACTGCTTGCCCTGCTCGTCGTGCTGCTGGCCGCCGCGGCCGGCTACCTGGCCATCACCCCCAGTCCCATCGACCCGCTGGGCTGGGACGCGCCCGCCGCGCCGGCCATGACCGGCGTGCTGGAGCCCAACGACACCCTGATGAAGGCCGAACTGCTGGCCCGCGGCCAGCTGCATGGTCCGGAAGATACCGCCGTGGACGCCGAAGGCCGGGTCTATGCCGGCTTGCACGACGGGCGCATCGTCCGCGTGCTGGCAGACGACAGCGTGGAGACCTTCGTCGACACCAGCGGCCGGCCGCTGGGCATGGACTTCGACGCCAGCGGCAACCTGATCGTCGCCGACGCCTACGAGGGCCTGCTGAGCATCGACCCACAAGGTAACGTCAAGGTACTAACCACCGAGGCCGAGGGCCTGCCCTTCGCCTTCACCGACGACCTGGATATCGCCAGCGACGGCACCATCTACTTCAGCGACGCCTCCTCGCGTTTCCAACAGCCGGACTACCTGCTCGACCTGCTCGAGGCCCGCCCGCACGGCCGCCTGCTGGCCTATGACCCGGCCACAGGCCAGACCCGCGTGCTGCTCAAGGACCTGTACTTCGCCAACGGCGTGGCGCTGTCGGCGAACGAGGACTTCGTGCTGGTCAACGAGACCTACCGCTATCGCATCACCCGCTACTGGCTCAAGGGCGACAAGGCCGGCCAGCACGACATCTTCATCGACAACCTGCCGGGCCTGCCGGACAACCTGCAGGGCGACCGCAAGGGCACCTTCTGGGTTGCCCTGCCCACCCCGCGCAAGGCCGACGCCGACTTCCTCCACCGTCACCCCTGGCTCAAGGCGCAACTGGCCAAGCTGCCGCGCGCGCTGTGGCCGAAAGCGATCCCCTACGGTTTCGCCATCGCCCTCAATGAACAGGGCGAAATCGTGCGCAGCCTGCACGACACCAGCGGCACGCACCTGCGCATGGTCACCTCGGTGAAACCGGTGGGCGACCATCTGTACTTCGGCAGCCTGGACAACGACCGTATCGGCAAACTGCAGATTCACTGAGCAATGCAGCTGCCCAGGTCACTCACGACCTGGGCAGCCCGCTCAGACCTTCTGGGCAATCCAGATGGTATGCCGCGTGCCCCTGTTGCCATGGGCATACACCTGCACCGCTTCGCCCTTGAAGCCCGCCTTGCGCACTTTCTCCGAAAAGGCGCGGTCGGCGCTGGACGACCACACTGCCAGCATGCCCCTGGGCCTCAGCGCCTTGGCGCACTGGCGCAGGCCATCCATGCTGTACAGCCAGTCATTGCCCTTCTGAGTCAGTCCTTCCGGACCGTTGTCGACATCCAGCATGATCGCGTCGTAGCGCTGCTCGGCGGCCTGCAGCACCTTGGCGACGTCCTCCTGAATGATCACTGCACGCGGGTCATTCAACGGATAACCGGACTTCGCCCCGAGCGGGCCACGGTTCCACTCGACCACGCCCGGCACCAGCTCGGCCACCGCCACCTCGGCGTCAGCCCCCAGGTGCTGTAGCGCCGAGGCCAGGGTAAAGCCCATGCCCAGACCTCCGATCAGCACCCGCACCTCTGGCAGGCTCGCGATCTGCTTGCAGGGAATCGCCGCCAGGGCATCTTCCGAGCCGTGCATGCGGGTATTCATCAGCTGCCCGCCATCGCCACCGGCGATCTTGATGACGAAGTCGTCCCCATACTCGAACAGGTTCAGCGCACCATTCGTACCCGGGATCGGAGCGGTGTCGAGCAAGACAAAACGTTTCATGCAGAGCGAAGACCTGTGTAGCGAGCGTGAGGGCAGGCAGCATGCCTGAATCGGCCGAGCAGCACAGCCCCGCCAAAAACGACGAGGCCCCGCGTTGACACGCGAGGCCTCGTGACTACAGCGACGCTGCTTTCAGAGCCTTTTCAAAGTCAGCCTTTGAGCAGGTTCTCAGACCACGCCCTGCGCCAGCATGGCATCGGCCACCTTGACGAAGCCGGCGATGTTGGCGCCCCTGACGTAGTTGATCCGGCCCTTCTCCTCGCCGTGGTGCACGCAGGCGTGGTGGATGTTCTGCATGATGCCGTGCAGGCGCTCGTCCACCTCGCCGGCGCTCCAGTGCAGGCGCATGGCGTTCTGGCTCATCTCCAGACCGCTGGTGGCCACGCCGCCGGCGTTGGAGGCCTTGCCCGGGGCGTAGCAGATGCCGGCCTCGACGAACAGGTCCACCGCTTCCAGGGTCGAGGGCATGTTGGCGCCTTCGGCCACGCAGATACAGCCGCTCCTCAGCAGCGCGCGGGCATCCTCGCCGTCCAGCTCGTTCTGCGTCGCGCAGGGCAACGCGATGTCGCAGGCCAGGCGCCAGGGCCGTTGGCCGGCGAGAAATTGCAGGCCGAAGTGCTCGGCCATCTCGCGCAGGCGGCCGCGACGCTGGTTCTTCAGCTCCATCAGGTACTGCCACTGCTCCTCGTTCAGCCCGCCCTCGGCGTACAGCGTGCCTTCGGAGTCGGACAGCGAGATCACCCGTCCGCCCAGCTCCATGACCTTCTGCGCCGCGTACTGGGCGACGTTGCCGGAGCCGGAAATGGCCACGCGCTGGCCCTCGAAGCCCTGGTCGATGCGCTTGAGCATCTCCTGGGCGAAGTACACGCAGCCATAACCGGTGGCTTCGGGGCGGATCAGGCTGCCACCGTAGCTCAGGCCCTTGCCGGTGAGCACCGAGGTGAACTGGTTGGACAGGCGCTTGTACTGGCCGAACAGGTAGCCGATCTCGCGGGCGCCGACGCCGATATCACCGGCCGGCACGTCCAGATCCGCACCGATATGGCGGTACAGCTCGTTCATGAACGACTGGCAGAAGCGCATCACCTCGCCCTCGCTCTTGCCCTTGGGGTCGAAGTCGGCGCCGCCCTTGCCGCCGCCCATGGGCAGCGAGGTCAGCGAGTTCTTGAACACCTGCTCGAAGGCGAGGAACTTGAGCACGCCCAGGTTGACCGAGGGGTGGAAGCGCAGGCCGCCCTTGTACGGGCCGATGGCGCTGCTCATCTGGATGCGGTAACCGCGGTTGACCTGCACCTGGCCGCGGTCGTCGACCCAGGGCACGCGGAACAGGATGGCGCGCTCCGGCTCGACCATGCGCTCGAGAATGCCCGCCTCGCGGTAGCGCGGATTGGCCTCGAGGAAGGGCCACAGGCTGCGCACCACTTCCTCCACCGCCTGGTGAAATTCCGGCTGATCGGGATCGCGCTGCTTCAGGCGCGACAGGAAGCTTTCAACGGACAACGACATGCGGCACCTCGACGCCAGGCAGACAGAATGCGCGGCACTCTATCAGCAGCCAAGGCACCAAAACAGATCAATATGTCGCCTTTATGAAACTATTTGGTGCGCAAAACCTATCGGGAAAAACCCTCTAAAACAGTGAATTCAGAGCACCCAACAGAAAATCGCACCAGATCGACTCAGATTACGCTCACTTTTCGAGCACACAAGCAGGTGCAACGCCCGGGCTCGGCGCCGGCATCTGCGATGCGGCGCCGTAGAGCAGGCGCTCCATGCCGGCACGGGTATCGAGCATCAGCCGCGGCAGCTCGTCACGGCGGTAACGGCCGGCGTCGATCGGCGCGCCGATCAGCAGCTGCACCGACTGATCCAGGTTGAAGCGCCAAGTGCGCGCCGGCAGCACGTGCTGGATGCCGCGAATGGCCACCGGCACGATGATCGCGTCGGTATCCAGGGCCAGGTGGAAGCAGCCCTTCTTGAACGGCTGCAGGCGGCCATCCGGCGAGCGCGTGCCCTCCGGCGCGGCCCACAGGACGATGCCGCTCTCCATCATCTGCCGCGCCCGCGCCAGGTCGCGCAGCGCCTGTTCATGCTGCTGGCGGGCGATGGAGGGAAACTCGGCGGCGCGCATGGCGCGGCCGAGAAAGGGGATGCGGAACAGCTCGCGCTTGGCCAGCATGCGGATCGAGCCAGGCAGGGCGACGAAGCTGGCGGGGATGTCGTAGTGGCTGGCGTGGCTGCACAGGATCAGGTAGCGGCGGCCGTCGCCGAAGTCCGGACAGGCGCCGTGCACCGCCAGGCGCATACGCACCAGGCGCAGCAGCAGCTGCGACCAGCGGCGGGTGTAGCGGTCGACGCGGGCGCGGTCGAGCCGACCGACGGCAGCCAGGCCGATCACCCGCAGGCAGAAATACAGGGTCACGGCGAGCGAACCAAGCACCACGCCGACACGGCGGGCCAGGGTCGCACTCTGGGCGATGGGTTGCAGGCTCAGCATAAATAGCTCCTTCTTCGCGGGAGATGGCTGCAGCGCAAAGGCTTGGCGTTATGATGCCGGCAATCGCCGCCACGACACAGGAGCCACCATGCCGCTCGCGCAACTGCTCACCCCCGCCCAGCTGCAGCAACGCCTGGGGCAAGCCGAGCTGGTCCTGCTCGATTGCCGCTTCGCCCTCGACGACCCGGCCTACGGCCGGCGCAGCTATCTGGAAGGGCATATTCCCGGCGCCTGCTTCGCCGACCTCGAAGAGGACCTGTCCGGGCCGATCGTCAAAGGTGTCACCGGGCGCCACCCGCTGCCCGACCCGGCCCGGCTGAATCAGCGCCTGCGCGACTGGGGCCTGCGCGCGGGCAGCCAGGTGGTGCTCTACGACGACGGCCCCGGCGCCTTCGCCGCACACGCCTGGTGGTTGCTGTTGTGGCTGGGCAAGCGCGACGGCCTGTACCTGCTCGACGGCGGCCTGAAAGCCTGGCGCGAGGCCGGCCTGGCGCTCGACCGTCGGCAACCGACGCCCACCCCCGGCGACTTCGCCGGCCAGGCGGACGCCAGCCTGCTGGTGGACGCCGAGCAACTGACCCGGCGCCTGGGTTCGGCCGATCTGTGCCTGCTCGACGCCCGCGCCCTGCCGCGTTTTCGCGGCGACGTGGAGCCGCTCGACCCGGTCGCCGGGCATATCCCCGGCGCCCAGTGCGCGGCGTTCACCGACAACCTCGACGCCGACGGCTATTTCCTCCCCGCCGAACAGCTGCGCGCGCGTTTCGATGCCCTGCGCGGCGCGCGCCCGGCGCAAGGCCTGGTGGCCTATTGCGGCTCGGGGGTCACCGCCTGCCACAACCTGTTCGCCCTGAGCCTCGCCGGTTATCCGCTGGCGCCGCTCTACGCCGGCTCCTGGAGCGAATGGATCACCGATCAGCGGCGCCCCATCGCCACCGGCGATTGAAGCGGCTTAAGTACCAGCAGGAATATGGCAAATAACCGAAAGCCGAAAACAATTTAAAAACAGCTCTTTACAGTGAAAAGGTCGCACTAGACTTGAGAATGAGCGGCTAACCCCGCTTCCGGTGGGGCCTTTATCAGAACGACGAACAAGGCTGCCAAGCGCCCGGCCCCACCGGCACCCTTCGCGAGGATGCCATGGGAATAGCCGCCTGCGATCTCAGCCAGCACGTCATCCGCCCTACCCTGCTCTACCTGGGGCGTCACTCCGCCGTCGCCGAGGCCCTGCTGCTCGGCACCGCGGCCAGCCAGTCGGCGCTCGGCAGCGCCCTGGACGACCGTCGCGGCCATGGCCTGTACCGCATCGCCGAACAGCGCCACCTGCAGTTGTGGGACCAGCACCTGGCGCGCGACCCGGAGCTGGCCAGCCGGGTGCGTGGCCTGGCCAGCCAGCACGCCTTTCTCGCCGCGCCGCACCTGGAGCTGACGGTCAACCTGCGCTACGCCACCGCCATCGCCTGGCTGCTTATAGAAGCCGAGCAGGCCGAGCTGCCGGACGCCGACGACCTGCTCGGCCTGGCCCGCGTGTGGCGCCAGGTGTTCCAGCCGCAGGGACGGCTGTGCGACTTCATCGACGCCTGGCAGCGCTGGGTCGGTCAGTTCAGTCGGGTCGCCTAGCGGGCAGCACGCCGCACCCCGCGCAGCACAGTCACCACAGGCAGGGTGCCGAGGCGCCGCGGCAAGGCCCGAGAGCGCCAAACACAATCTGTAGTAATGTCCGACAATTCGCGAAAATTGTCCGACAATATCCCCATTTTCTCTGAACTTATGTGGCTTGGCAGGGGTCAGGAAAAACTGTAGCGTGCGCCCCCCGCCTCACCCACAGGAGTTCTCTCGTGAGCAAACGCCTCCTCAAGACCGGCCTGGCCATGGCCATCGCCGCCACCTCGAGCCACGGCCTGGCCAGCGGCTTCGCCATCAACGAACAGAGCGTCAGCGCCATGGGCACCGCCTTCGCCGGGCGTTCCTCGGCCGCCGATGACGCCACCACCGTCTTCGGCAACCCGGCCGGCATGGCCCGCCTCAAGCGCGAACAGGTCAGCGGCGGCCTGGCGGCGATCATCGCCAAGAGCGATATCGACGACGCCGAGAGCAGCATCCCCGGTAGCAACGACGGCGATATGGTGCCGTTCGTCGCCGCGCCCATGGGCTATTACGTCAAGCCGCTGGACGAGCAGTGGAGCTTCGGTTTCGGCCTCTACGTGCCCTTCGGCCTGGTCACCGACTACGAGCGCAACTTCCAGGGCCGCGGCTACGCCAACCTCAGCGAAGTGCGGGTGATCACCCTGCAGCCGACCCTCAGCTACCGCTTCAACGACCAGTGGTCGGTCGGCTTCGGCCCCACCCTCAACCATATCGAGGGCCAGCTGACCTCGACCATTCCCAACCCCTTCCTGCCCAGCTCGGCGGCCGGCCAGGTAAAGGTCAAGGGCGACGACTTCGCCATGGGCTTCAACGCCGGCGTGCTGTTCGAACTGAACGCTGCCACCCGCTTCGGCCTGACCTATCACTCCAAGGTGGACTACAAGCTCAAGGGCCACACCAAGGTCGAGAGCGACGGTCTGCTGGCCGGCTCCGCCGGCAAGTACGATGCCAGCCTGGAGCTGCAGACGCCCGAGTCGGTGGATTTCTCGGTGACCCACGCCCTCGACGAGCGCTGGACCCTCTACGCCGGCAGCACCTGGACCCGCTGGAGCCGCCTGCAGGAGATCACCGTGGACAACAAGGGCGTGGCCGGCCCGTTCGCCGCCAACCTCACCACCATCACCGAGGAACAGGGCTGGCACGACACCTGGGCGCATGCCGTGGGCGCCGCCTACCAGCTCAACAAGCAGTGGGTGCTGCGCGCCGGCGTGGCCGTCGACCAGTCGCCGACCAACAATCGGCACCGCTCGCCGCGCATCCCCACCGGCGACCGCACCATCTTCAGCGTCGGTGCCGGCTGGAGCCCGAACGACGACCTGACCCTCGACCTGGCCTACTCCTACCTGATGGAAGAGGACGCCAAGATCGACCTCGACGAGCCGCTCAAGGGCTCCTACCGCGCCACCTACCGGAACAGCGCCCACGGTCTTGGCGCCCAAGTGACCTACCGCTACTAATCGGCGCCGGAGATTGGCTACACTCGCGCGGCAGAACAACAAGAAAAGCCGCGTGAGAACATCATGACTGCCCTCTGCACCACCCTGCCCGACCGCCTGCGCCTGCTGCTGGTGGACGACCACCGGATCTTCCTCGATGGCCTGGCCCTGGCCCTGGCGCCACTCGCCCGAGACCTGCAGGTGCACACCGCGCACAGCGCCGCGGAAGCCGAACAGCGCCTGCGCCAGCATTCCTACGACCTGATCCTGCTCGACCTGCGCCTGCCCGACGAACCCGGCCTGGAGCTGCTGCAACGCTGGCTGGCGCGCGGCGACGCCACCCCGGTGGCGATCCTCAGCGCCAGCGACTCGAGCCTGGATGCCCAGGCCGCGCTGGCCGCAGGCGCGCTCGGCTTCATCCCCAAGAGCGCCGACGGCAACGCCCTGCGCCAGGCGGTCACCCGCGTGCTGCTCGGCGAAACCCTGCCGGCCCCGGCCAGCGCCTCGCCGCTGACCCCGCGCCAACTGGAAATCCTCCAGCTGCTGGCCGAAGGCCTGCCGAACAAGGCCATCAGCCGCCAGCTGGGCCTGGCCGAGGACACGGTGAAAACCCACCTCAAGGCGCTGTTCGAGGTGTTCGCCGTGCACACCCGCACCGCCTGCGTCAGCGCCGCACGCCAGCGCGGCTGGCTGTAATCGGCGTCAGGCCGTTTCCTGCTCCGCGCTGCGCGGCAGCAGACTGGCCAGTACCTGGCGCAGGCGCGCCGGCAGCAGCGGCTTGCCCAGCGGCATGACGTGCGCCGGCAGGCAGCGCTCCTGCAGCTCGGGGCTCAGATCGGCGCTGATCAGCAGCGCCGGCAGCATCTGTCCGGCGGCCTCGCGCAGGCACTCGATGGCCTGCAGCCCGTCGCCCGACTCGGCCAGGCGGTAATCGCTGATCAGC
>NZ_AVOF01000092.1:0-9133 GCF_000465935.2 Pseudomonas sp. EGD-AK9 | reverse complement strand
GGTGTCCAGGCCAGTTTCAGGCTGAGCAGCAGGCCGAGCAGGATGCCGTTGTAGCCGTACAGGCCGATGGCGATGTCCGCCTGCGGGTAGCCGCGGCGCTGCGCCACCAGCATCGAGGCCAGGCCGCCGAGCAGCGCGCCGCCGAGCAGGTCGGGTGCGCCGAGCACAATCGCCAGCAGCACCAGCAGGCCGCAACCGGGGTGCTGCTGCAGGAAGATCTGGGCGAAGCCGCAAAGCAGGGCGCGCAGGCCTTGCAGGGCGTGCTGGGAAGAGAGAGGCGACATGCTGGACTCGAAACAAAAAGAGGCGCCCGATGGGCGCCTGCAAACTGGTTATGCCCGCGCGGGGCTCGGGGAGCGCGTTCTTCCTGGATTCATTCGTGGCTGAAGCCGCTCCCACAAGGCCGCGTGTAGTGCGGATGAAGTCGGGGAAACAGGGGGATTTCCCCGGATCTCATCCGGGCTACGGTGCTGTATTGCGTTGAGCGCCACCGGCTCAATGCAGGGTTTCGATCCTCAGGCTGTTGGTGCTGCCGGGCTGGCCGAAGGGTTCGCCGGCGGTGATCACCACGGTGTCGCCGCGCTGGGCCATGCCCTGGGCCTGGGCGATCTCCAGCGCGGTGCTGGTGACTTCCTCGACCTTGTGCAGGCGCTCGTTGACCACCGAGTAGATGCCCCAGGCCACGGTCAGGCGGCGGGCGGTGGTCAGGCTCGGGGTCAGGCTGAGGATCGGCGCCTTCGGCCGCTCGCGTGAGGCGCGCAGGCTGGAGCTGCCGGATTCCGTGTAGTTGACCAACGCCGCCACCGGCAGGATCGAGCTGATACGGCGGATGGCGCAGCTGATGGCGTCGCTGGCGGTGGCCTCGGCCTGCGGGCGACCGACGTCGAGCTGGCTCTGGTAGTCCGGGCCGTTCTCCACCTGGCGGATGATCTTGCTCATCATCTGCACGGTTTCCAGCGGGTAGTCGCCGGAGGCGGTCTCGGCCGACAGCATCACCGCATCGGCGCCTTCGGCCACGGCGTTGGCCACGTCGGTGACTTCGGCGCGGGTCGGCGCCGGGGAGAAACGCATGGATTCGAGCATCTGCGTGGCGACGACCACCGGGCGGCCCAGTTGGCGGCAGGTGCGCACGATGTCCTTCTGGATGCGCGGCACGTTCTCGGCCGGCACTTCCACGCCCAGATCGCCGCGCGCCACCATGATGGCGTCGCACAGCTTGGCGATTGCTTCGAGATGCTGCACCGCCGAGGGCTTCTCGATCTTGGCCATGAGGAAGGCCTTGCCCTGGATCAGTTCACGGGCCTCGACTATGTCCTCGGGGCGCTGCACGAACGACAGCGCCACCCAGTCCACGCCCAGCTCCAGGCCGAAGGCCAGGTCGCGGCGATCCTTCTCGGTCAGCGGCGACAGTTGCAGCACGGCCTCGGGCACGTTGACGCCCTTGCGGTCGGACAGCTCGCCACCGGCGATCACCTCGGTGATCACGGCATCGGCCTGCTTGGCGGTCACTTTCAGGCGCAGGCGGCCGTCGTCCAG
Organism: Pseudomonas sp. EGD-AK9; assembly: GCF_000465935.2. NCBI lineage: Bacteria > Pseudomonadati > Pseudomonadota > Gammaproteobacteria > Pseudomonadales > Pseudomonadaceae > Pseudomonas > Pseudomonas sp. EGD-AK9. Next base: position 7,597 of record NZ_AVOF01000092.1, on the reverse strand, counting down.
CAGCAGGCTCATGCCCGGCTGCAGGGCTTCGATGATTTCCGGGTGGGGCAGGTTGACCCGGCTGGCGTCGCCGGGCGTGGCGTCCAGGTCCAGGCGCAGGCTCTGGCCGTTGACCAGTTGCACCTTGCCGCCGGCAAAGCGGCCGACACGCAGCTTCGGCCCCTGCAGGTCCATGAGGATGCCGATGGGCTGGCCCAGCTCGTGCTCCACCTGGCGCACCCAGTGGTAGCGCTGGGCGTGATCGGCGTGCTCGCCGTGGCTGAAGTTGAGGCGGAACAGGTTGACCCCGGCTTCCACCAGCTGACGGATATGCGCGGCGTCGCGGATCGCCGGCCCGAGGGTGGCGAGGATCTTCACTTTCTTGTCGGCGTTCATTGGGCAGGGCTCTCGAGAATCAGAATGGCGCGGAAATCGTTGACGTTGGTACGGGTCGGCCCGGTGACGATCAGCTCGTCGAGGGCGGCGAAGTAGCCATAGCCGTTGTTGTTGTCCAGTTCGTCGCGGGCAGACAGGCCCTTGATGCCGGCGCGGGCATGGCTGTAGGGGGTCATGATGGCGCCGGCGTTGTCTTCGGAGCCGTCGATGCCGTCGGTGTCGCCGGCCAGCGCGTAGACGCCGGGCAGGCCCTTGAGGCTGTCGGTGAGGCTGAGGAGGAATTCGGCGTTGCGCCCGCCGCGGCCGTTGCCGCGTACGGTGACGGTGGTTTCGCCGCCGGAAAGAATCACGCATGGCGGTTTGATCGGCTGGCCGTGCAGCTGCACCTGGCGGGCGATGCCGGCATGCACCTTGGCCACGTCACGCGACTCGCCTTCCAGGTCGCCGAGAATCAACACCGGCAGACCGGCCGCTTCGGCCTTGGCGGCGGCGGCGTCGAGCGATTGCTGCGGGGTGGCGATCAGCTGGAAGTGGCTGCGGGCGAGCACCGGATCGCCCGGCTTGACCGTTTCCGAGCGCGGGTCCTGCAACCAGGCGCGCACGTTGGTCGGGATGTCGATGGCGTAGCGGGCGAGAATCGCCAGGGCTTCGGCCGAGGTGGTGGGGTCGCCCACGGTGGGGCCGGAGGCGATCACCGTGGCCTCGTCGCCGGGCACGTCGGAGATGGCGTAGGTGTAGACGGTGGCCGGCCAGGAGGCCTTGGCCAGACGGCCGCCCTTGATCGCCGAGAGGTGCTTGCGCACGCAGTTCATCTCGCCGATGGTGGCGCCGGATTTGAGCAGCGCCTTGTTGATCGCCTGCTTGTCCTTAAGGCTGATGCCCTCTGCCGGCAGGGCCAGCAGCGAGGAGCCGCCGCCGGAGAGGAGGAAGATCACCCGGTCGTCTTCGGCCAGGTTCGACACCAGCTCCAGCACACGGCGCGCGACGCGCTCGCCGGCGTCGTCCGGTACCGGGTGAGCGGCCTCCACCACTTCGATCTTCTTGCAGTCGGCGCCGTGCTCGTAGCGGGTCACCACCAGGCCGCTGACCTCGCCCTGCCACTCCTGCTCGATCACCTCGGCCATGGCCGCGGCGGCCTTGCCCGCGCCGATGACGATGACGCGGCCGCTGCGGTCAGCGGGCAGGTGGTCGGCCAGCACCTGGCGCGGATGCGCGGCGGCGATGGCGGTGGCGAACAGGTCGCGCAGCAGGCGTTGCGGATCGAAGGTCATGGCGGCTTTCTCTTGTTCTGGGGTGACGCTGGATCGATTCCAGTCCGCAGGCGCCGCGCGGCAGCGCCTGGGGAGTGGAATCGACCGACCTGGCAATCGGGCCGTGACACCTCCTGCCAGGAAGGTCGAAAGGGTGCCGGGGCTCGCCCGGCCAATCGGTGCGCACGGCGCACCCTACCGTGCGCCGTGTGCGGCGATTTACTCGCCGCGGATATTGAAGTTGGCCATGTGCTCCAGACCCTTGATCAGGGCGGAGTGGTCCCAGCCGCTGCCGCCGAGGGCCGCGCAGGTGCTGAACACCTGCTGGGCGTTGGCGGTGTTGGGCAGGTTCAGGCCCAGCTCGCGGGCGCCGGACAGCGCCAGGTTGAGGTCCTTCTGGTGCAGGCTGATGCGGAAGCCCGGATCGAAGGTGCCCTTGATCATGCGCTCGCCGTGCACTTCGAGGATCTTCGAGCCGGCGAAGCCGCCCATCAGCGCTTCACGCACCTTGGCCGGGTCGGCGCCGTTCTTGGCGGCGAACAGCAGGGCTTCGGCGACTGCCTGGATGTTCAGCGCGACGATGATCTGGTTGGCCACCTTGGCGGTCTGGCCGTCGCCGTTGCCGCCGACGCGGGTGATGTTCTTGCCCATGGCCTGGAACAGCGGCAGGGCGCGTTCGAAGGCGTTCGGGCAGCCGCCGACCATGATCGACAGGGTGGCGGCCTTGGCGCCGACTTCGCCGCCGGACACCGGGGCGTCCAGGTAGGCGGCGCCGGTGGCCTTGATCTTCTCGGCGAAGGCCTTGGTGGCGGTGGGGGAGATCGAGCTCATGTCGATCACTACCTTGCCGGCGCCGACGCCCTGGGCGATGCCGTTGTCACGGAACAGCACGTCTTCGACCTGCGGGGTGTCCGGGACCATGACGATGATGAATTCGGCTTCCTGGGCCACTTCCTTCGGGTTGGCCAGGGCGATGCCGTTGTCGCCCAGCAGGTCGGCCGGCGCCTTGTCGAAGTGCTCGGAGAAGAACAGGGTGTGGCCGGCCTTCTGCAGGTTCTGCGCCATGGGCTTGCCCATGATGCCGGTGCCGATAAATCCGATTTTAGCCATGCGTAGAGTCTCCTCAGATTGCGTTATGCGCTTTCATCCAGCCGAGGCCGGCAGCGGTGGTGGTTACCGGCTTGTATTCACAGCCGATCCAGCCCTGGTAGCCGATGCGGTCCAGGTGCTCGAAGAGGAAGCGGTAGTTGATCTCGCCGGTGCCCGGCTCATTGCGGCCCGGGTTGTCGGCCAGCTGCACGTGGTTGATGGCGGCCAGGTGGCTCTCCACCGTGCGGGCCAGGTCACCTTCCATGATCTGCATGTGGTAGATGTCGTACTGCAGGTACAGGTTGGTGCTGCCGACCTTGTCGCGGATGTCCAGCGCCTGCTTGGTGTTATTCAGGTAGAAGCCGGGGATGTCGCGGGTGTTGATGGCTTCCATGACCAGGCGGATACCGGCGCCGGCCAGCTTGTCGGCGGCGTAGCGCAGGTTGTCGACGAAGGTCTTTTCCAGGGTGGCGCAGTCCAGGCCCTGCGGGCGGATGCCGGCCAGGCAGTTGATCTGCTTGTTGCCCAGCACCTTGGCGTAGGCGATGGCCTGGTCGACGCCGGCGCGGAATTCCTCGACGCGATCGGGATGGCAGGCGATGCCGCGCTCGCCCTTGCCCCAGTCGCCGGCCGGCAGGTTGAACAGCACCTGCTCGAGCTGGTTGGCGTCCAGGCGGGCCTTGATCTCTTCCACCGGGAAGTCATAGGGGAAGAGGTATTCCACGCCGCTGAAACCGGCTTCGGCGGCGGCAGCGAAACGGTCCAGGAAGTCCACTTCGGTGAACAGCATGGACAGGTTGGCAGCAAAACGGGGCATGGTGTGCTCCTTGTCGTAGCCCGGATGCAATCCGGGGCGGTGTTGCGGTCTTCCCGGATTGCATCCGGGCTACGCCGTGTTGGCCGGGTGCGCGTGGCACACCCGGCGTACGGATCAATCCAGCAGCGAGATGGCGGTCGGCGCGTCGACGCCGCGCTCGGCCAGTTCCTCGAACTCGTTGATGGCGTTGATCTCGGTGCCCATGGAGATGTTGGTGACGCGCTCCAGGATGATCTCCACCACCACCGGCACGCGGTGCTCGGCCATCAGGCGCTTGGCTTCGGCGAAGGCGTTCTGCAGCTCGTTCGGATCGAACACGCGGATCGCCTTGCAGCCCAGGCCCTCGACCACGGCGACGTGGTCGACGCCGTAACCGTTGAGCTCCGGCGCGTTGATGTTCTCGAACGCCAGCTGCACGCAGTAGTCGATGTCGAAGCCGCGCTGCGCCTGACGGATCAGGCCCAGGTAGGAGTTGTTCACCAGCACGTGGATGTACGGCAGGTTGAACTGCGCGCCGACGGCCAGCTCCTCGATCATGAACTGGAAGTCGTAGTCGCCGGACAGCGCCACCACGTTGCGGTTCGGGTCGGCCTTGACCACGCCGAGGGCCGCCGGAATGGTCCAGCCCAGCGGGCCGGCCTGACCGCAGTTGATCCAGTGGCGCGGCTTGTACACGTGGAGGAACTGCGCGCCGGCGATCTGCGACAGACCGATGGTGCTGACGTAGCAGGTGTCCTTGCCGAAGGCTTCGTTCATCTCTTCGTAGACGCGCTGCGGCTTGGCCGGCACGTTGTCGAAGTGGGTCTTGCGCTGCAGGGTGCGCTTGCGCTCGCGGCAGGCTTCGACCCAGGCGCTGCGGTCCTTCAGCTTACCGGCGGCCTGCCACTCGCGGGCCACTTCGAGGAAGGCGTCCAGCGCGGCGCCGGCGTCGGAGACGATGCCCAGATCCGGGTTGAACACGCGGCCGATCTGGGTCGGTTCGATGTCGACGTGGATGAACTTGCGGCCCTCGGTGTAGACCTCCACCGAACCGGTGTGACGGTTGGCCCAGCGGTTGCCGATGCCGAACACCAGGTCGGAGGCGAGCAGGGTGGCGTTGCCGTAGCGGTGCGAAGTCTGCAGGCCGACCATGCCGACCATCAGCTTATGGTCGTCGGGGATCGCGCCCCAGCCCATCAGGGTCGGCACCACCGGTACGCCGGTCAGCTCGGCGAATTCCACCAGCTTGTCCGCCGCGTCGGCATTGAAGATGCCGCCACCGGCGACCAGCAGCGGGCGCTCGGCCTCGTTGAGCAGGGCGATGGCTTTCTCGGCCTGGATGCGGCTGGTGGTCGGCTTGGCCACCGGCAGCGGCTCGTAGGCGTCGATGTCGAATTCGATCTCGGCCATCTGCACGTCGAACGGCAGGTCGATCAGCACCGGGCCGGGACGGCCGCTGCGCATTTCCTGGAAGGCGCGCTGGAAGGCGCGCGGCACCTGGCCGGGTTCCATCACGGTGGTCGCCCACTTGGTTACCGGGCCGACGATGCTGGTGATGTCGACCGCCTGGAAATCTTCCTTGTGCATGCGCGCACGCGGCGCCTGGCCGGTGATGCACAGAATCGGGATGGAGTCGGCCGACGCCGAGTACAGGCCGGTGACCATGTCGGTGCCGGCCGGGCCGGAGGTGCCGATGCACACGCCGATGTTGCCGGCATTGGTGCGGGTGTAACCCTCGGCCATGTGCGAAGCGCCTTCGACGTGACGGGCCAGGACGTGATCGATGCCACCGAGTTTCTTCAGTGCGGCATACAGGGGGTTGATGGCAGCGCCGGGGACGCCGAACGCGGTATCGACGCCTTCGCGGCGCATCACCAGTACGGCTGCCTCGATTGCTCTCATTCTGGCCATAATCTTGTGCCTCTTTTGTTATCAGATTGTATACAAAACACCTGGCTCGGATTCTATGCAGGCCATGACTTCACGGTCAACAATTTTTCCGGTGCAGCCTGTCGTCTGGCCAAATTCTTTTGAAACGCCCGTTTGACGGGGTTGGCAGTGCAGGCGAAGAGGTGTGTCGCACTAAATGTATACAATAAAAAATAATATTGTATGTAGTGGTTGAATTTTTTGTTTCTGGTGGGATAGTGAGGGCGAGCTTTGGATTGCCCGGGGCCGTCGGCATGCGCAGTGCCGGCCTCGCTCCGGGCGTTTCGTTCCCTTCGTCACTTCAGGAGTCATCCGCATGAGCAACTTGAACCTGCAAACCGCCAACGCCATCGGTAACCGCGCGCTGGCCGTGGGCCGCGAGATAAAGGCGGCGCCGCTGACCGTCGCCGTACTGGATGCCGGCGGGCATCTGATCTGCCTGCAGCGCGAGGACGGCGCCAGCCTGCTGCGCCCGCAGATCGCCATCGGCAAGGCCTGGGGCGCGCTGGCCCTGGGCAAGGGCTCGCGCCTGATCGCCGCCGACGCGCAGCAGCGCCCGGCCTTTATCGGGGCGGTGAACAACCTGGCCCAGGGCAGCCTGGTGCCGGCGCCGGGTGGCGTGCTGATCCGCGACGAGCGCGGCGAAGTGATCGGCGCCGTCGGCATCACCGGCGACACCTCGGATATCGACGAGCAGTGTGCGGTCAGCGCACTGGAGTCGCTGGGGCTGAAGGCGGATGCCGGGGCGTAGGGTGAGCCGGGCGCACCGGCTTTAGCGCCGGTGCGCGTTATGCCCGGATTGAATTCGGGCTACGACTGTGGGGGGATTGGCCGCGACTGCGGCTTGGAGGCGTCGCCGCTAAAGCGCCGCCGAGGTTGCGTAGGGTGGATGTCGCTTTTGACATCCACCGGAGCGGTGGATCGGTAAGGCGCGATCCGTCCTGCAGGCTGCCGAACATCCCTTTAACTCGGTACGCACGGCGCACCCTGCTGCAGTCAGCCGCTTAGACGCTGCTCACCAGCTCGGAAGCCGTGGACGGCGCCGGAGCCACTTCGCACCCCTTGAGCACCAGGCGGATGATGGTCTGCGCCGCGGCTTCGTAGTCGGCGTCGTCCAGGCTGGCCTTGCCGGTGACGGTGGAGATCTGCCAGTCGAAGTCGGCATAGGTCTGGGTCGCGGCCCAGATGCTGAACAGCAGGTGGTGCGGATCGACCTGCGCCATCAGGCCCTGGTCGACCCAGCGCTGGATGCAGGCGATGTTGTGCTTGGCCTGGGCATTGAGCTGCTCGGTCTGCTCCGGCGACAGGTGCGGCGCGCCGTGCATGATCTCGCTGGCGAATACCTTGGAGGCGTAAGGCAGCTCGCGGGAGATGCGGATCTTCGAGCGGATGTAGGCGGTCAGCACCTCGCTCGGGTGGCCCGCCTGGTTGAACGGCGCGGAGGCGGCCAGCAGCGGCTCGATGATGCTTTCCAGCACCTCGCGGTAGAGGTTTTCCTTGGACTTGAAGTAGTAGTAGACGTTGGGCTTGGGCAGGCCTGCCTTGGCCGCAATGTCGCTGGTCTTGGTGGCGGCGAAGCCCTTGTCGGCGAACTCTTCGCTGGCCGCGCGCAGGATCAGCTCTTTGTTTCGTTCGCGAATGCTGGTCATAAGGCCCTGTGATCTGCTCAGCCGCCGGGCGGCGGTCGGGCATGGTAGCACCGGCCTTGCGCGGGGCTCAAGCCAGCGGCCACGGGCCGCACAGCGGCTATCTGACCCTTGGGTCAAATTCCTGTATACAAAAAATCGCTTTTCTGTTTCTATCCCTGTCAGCGATATCCATAACAAAAAGTCTCGGCGCGCGACGCTGCAGGAGACCGGCTGTGCATACGACCCAACTCGTCGACCCCTTCGGCCGGCGCATCACCTACCTGCGGCTGTCGGTCACCGACCGCTGCGACTTTCGCTGCACCTACTGCATGAGCGAGGACATGGTCTTCGCCCCGCGCCAGCAGATTCTCAGCCTGGAAGAACTCTACGCCGTGGCCGACGCCTTTATCGGTCTCGGGGTGCGGCGCGTGCGCATCACCGGCGGCGAACCGCTGGTGCGCAAGAACCTGCTGAGCCTGCTGCAGCGCCTGGGCGCGCGCGCGGAGCTGGACGACCTGGCGATCACCACC
>NZ_AVOF01000091.1:0-9327 GCF_000465935.2 Pseudomonas sp. EGD-AK9 | reverse complement strand
GTGCGGTGGCGGCGGTGATTGGGGCGGTGGCCGGCGGCCTGCTCGGCGCCGCGGCCGAGGAGGGCATCACCCGCACTCAGGGGGTGGAGATCACCGTGCGCGAAGACGACGGCACCCTGCGCGCCTATGTGCAGGAGGTCGAGCCGAACCAGATCTTCCGCGTCGGCGAGCGCGTGCGCATCATGACCGTCAACGGCACCAGCCGCGTCACTCACTGAGGTGCAGTGTACGAGCCGGAGCAGCCCCAGGTTGCTCCGGCTTTTTTGTGGCCCGTACGGGCCGCTGCCACGAGGCTGGGCGATTGGCGCGCCGCGCGTGTGTTTAGTAATAATTCAATGCATGACGATGTGTCGATAGGTATGGATAATCGGCGCTTATTCGTGTCACGACAATGACTTAGCTCGACCGCTCGGTCAGGAATCGAATACCGTCAGGGGAGTTGCGACTCCAATTCACGCCGCCGGGTTCTGCAAGCCCGGCGGGCTTGCATAAGGGGTTTTTGCCGATGGCGCTTGCGCTGATTGTCGCCTTGCCATTTCTGGGACTGTTTCTGCCGGTGCTGGCTGACCGCCTGGGGCGTTCCGCCTGTGCCGTGGCCGCCGCCCTGGCGCCGCTGCTCGCCCTGGTGCTGCTGTTCAGTCAGCAGCCGGCGGTGTTCGCCGGCGAGGTGCTGCGGGTCAAGCTGGAGTGGCTGCCGCAACTGGGGCTGAACCTCAGCCTGCGCCTGGATGGCCTGGGCTTTCTGTTCGCCCTGCTGATCCTTGGCATCGGCCTGCTGGTGATCCTCTACGCCCGCTATTACCTGGCCAAGAGCGAGCCAATGGGGCGCTTCTTCGCCTTCCTGCTGCTGTTCATGGGCGCCATGCTCGGCGTGGTGCTGTCGGAAAACCTGCTGCTGATGCTGGTGTTCTGGGAGCTGACCAGCCTGTCGTCGTTCCTCCTGATCGGTTTCTGGGGTTCGCGCTCGGAGGCGCGCAAGGGCGCACGCATGGCCCTGGCGATCACCGGCGGCGGCGGTCTGGCGCTGCTCGCCGGCATCCTGCTGATCGGCCACATCGTCGGCAGTTTCGAGCTGTCGCAGGTGCTCGCCGCCGGCTATGCGATCCGCGCCCACGAGCTGTACCCGCTGGCGCTGGTGCTGGTGCTGCTCGGCGTGTTCACCAAGTCGGCGCAGTTCCCCTTTCATTTCTGGCTGCCGCATGCGATGGCGGCGCCGACCCCGGTGTCGGCCTACCTGCACTCGGCGACCATGGTCAAGGCCGGGGTGTTCCTCCTGGCGCGCCTGTATCCGGCGCTGGCCGGCTCCGAGTGGTGGTTCTACCTGGTCAGCCTGACCGGCCTGGCGACCCTGCTGGTGGGTGCCGGCATGGCGCTGTTCCAGCACGACCTCAAGGGCCTGCTGGCCTACTCGACCATCAGCCACCTGGGCCTGATCACCCTGCTGTTCGGCCTCGACTCGCACCTGGCGGCGGTCGCCGCGGTGTTCCACATCATCAACCACGCCACCTTCAAGGCCTCGCTGTTCATGGCCGCGGGGATCATCGACCACGAGACCGGCAGCCGCGACATGCGGCGCATCAACGGCCTGTGGAAGTACATGCCGCATACTGCGGTGCTGGCCATGGTGGCGGCCTCGGCGATGGCCGGGGTGCCCTTGCTCAACGGCTTCCTGAGCAAGGAGATGTTCTTCACCGAGACCCTCCACCAGCACCTGCTGGGCAGCTTCAGCTGGGTGATCCCGGCGGCGGCGACCCTCGCCGGGGTGTTCTCGGTGGCCTATTCGCTGCGCTTCATCCACGACGTGTTCTTCAACGGCGAGCCGATCAACCTGCCCAAGTACCCGCCGCACGAACCGCCGCGCTACATGAAGGTGCCGGTGGAGATCCTGGTGTTCCTCTGCCTGCTGGTGGGCATGCTGCCGGCCTACACCGTGGCGCCGCTGCTGGCCACGGCGGCCTCGGCCACCCTCGGCGGCACGCTGCCGGAGTACAGCCTGGCGATCTGGCACGGAGTCAACCTGCCGTTGATCATGAGCCTGATCGCCACGGTCGGCGGCATCCTCATCTACACCCTGCGTCAGCCGCTGTTCCGCTGGTACGCCGGGATGCCCAGCGTCGACGCCAAGCTGATGTTCGAGCGCGTGGTGGTCAGCCTGTTCGGCGCCGCCACGGCGCTGACCCAGTGGCTGGAGAACGGTTCGCTGCAGCGCTACCTGGCCTGCCTGCTCGGCGCCGGCGTGCTGGTGGTGGTGCTCGGCCTCGGCCCGCTGCCGCAGCTGAACGGTTCGGTGGCGCTGAGCCCGGTGGACGGCATCACCGCGCTCGGCCTGGGCATCCTCTCCCTGGCCGCGCTGGTCACGGTGATCTTCCACCGCCAGCGCCTGGTCTCGCTGCTGATGCTCAGCGTGGTCGGCCTGATGGTGGCGCTGGCCTTCGCCCGCTACTCGGCGCCGGACCTGGCGCTGACCCAGCTGTCGGTGGAGGTGGTGACCATCATCCTGCTGATGCTGGCGCTGTTCTTCCTGCCGGCGCAGACCCGCGTCGAGTCCAGCAGCCTGCGCGCGTTGCGCGACTTCAGCCTGGCCATCGGCAGCGGGGTGATGATCGCCATGCTCGCCTTCGCCGTGCTCACTCGTCCCTACGACAGCATCGCCAGCTACTTCCTGGCGAACAGCGTGCCCGGCGGCGGCGGTACCAATGTGGTCAACGTCATCCTGGTGGACTTCCGCGGCTTCGACACCCTCGGCGAGATCAGCGTGCTGGCCATCGCCGGCGTCGGCATCTACGCCATGCTCGACGGCCTGCGCCTGTTCCAGCCCAATGCCGACGCCCAGGGGCGCAGCTGGGCGCGCGACCGCCACCCGCTGATCCTCGCCACCCTGTCGCGGGTGCTGCTGCCGATGGCGCTGCTGATTTCGGTGTTCATCTTCCTGCGCGGCCACAACCTGCCCGGCGGCGGCTTCATCGCCGGTCTGGTCACCGCCGTGGCGCTGATCCTGCAGTACGTCGCCAGCGGCGTGCAGTGGACCCAGTCGCGCCTGCCGCTGAACTACCACCGCATGGCCGGCGCCGGGGTGCTGATCGCCGCCGCCACCGGCCTTGGCAGCTGGCTGTTCGGCCGGCCGTTCCTGACCTCGGCCTTCGGCCATTTCCACATTCCCTTGGTGGGGGAGATCGAACTGGCCACCGCCATGCTGTTCGACCTGGGCGTGTACCTGACCGTGGTCGGGGCGACCCTGCTCATCCTCGCCAACCTGGGCAAGCTGACCCAGGAAAAGCCCGGACAGGAGGTACTCTGAGATGGAAGCACTGTTTGCCGTAGCGCTCGGCATCCTCACCGCCAGCGGCGTCTACCTGCTGCTGCGCGCCCGCACCTTTCCGGTGGTGATGGGCCTGACCCTGATTTCCTACGCGGTCAACCTGTTCCTCTTCGCCATGGGCCGCCTGCAGGGCGGCGCCTCCACGGTGATCGGCCAGGGCAGCCACTACGCCGACCCGCTGCCGCAGGCGCTGGTGCTCACCGCCATCGTCATCGGCTTCGCCATGACCGCCTTCGTCGTGGTCCTGGCGCTGCGTAGCGTCGGCGAGCTGAGCACCGACCATGTCGATGGCCGGGAGCCTCATCGATGAACCATGCGTTGATCCTGCCCGTTCTGCTGCCGCTGTTCGTCGGCAGCCTGCTGCTGTTCGCCGCGCGCCTGAGCATGCCGCTCAAGCGCCTGGCCTCGGTGAGCGCCACCGCCTTGCTGGTGCCGGTCAGCCTGTACCTGCTGCTGCAGGCCGACCAGGGCGCCATCCAGTTCTACGCCCTGGGCAACTGGCAGCCGCCGTTCGGCATCATCCTCGTGCTCGACCGCCTCAGCGCGCTGATGCTGCTGGTCACCGCGGTGCTGGCGCTGTTCGCCGTGCTCTACGCCATGCGCGGCGACGACGAGCGCGGGCGCAACTTCCACGCGCTGTTCCAGTTCCAGCTGCTGGGCATCAACGGCGCCTTCCTCACCGGCGACCTGTTCAACCTGTTCGTGTTCTTCGAGATCCTGCTGATCGCCTCCTACTCGCTGCTGCTGCACGGCGGCGGCAAGGACCGGGTACGCGCCGGCCTGCACTACGTGGTGCTCAACCTGGTCGGCTCGGCCTTCTTCCTGATCGCCGTCGGCGTGCTCTACGGCATCACCGGCACCCTCAACATGGTCGACATGGCCGAGCGGGTGGCGGCGGCCGACCACGACCAGGCGGCGCTGATCGGCGCCGCCGGCATGTTGCTGCTGGTGGTGTTCGGCCTCAAGGCGGCCTTCCTGCCGCTGTATTTCTGGCTGCCGAAGGCCTACGCCGCGGCCACGGCGCCGGTGGCGGCGCTGTTCGCGATCATGACCAAGGTCGGCCTGTATTCGATCCTGCGGGTGTACACCCTGATCTTCGGGGACAACGCCGGCGAACTGGCCGACATGGCGCTGCAGTGGCTGTGGCCGCTGGCCCTGCTGACCCTGGGCCTGGGGGTGATCGGCGCCTTCGCCGCCACCAGCCTGCAGGGGCTGCTGGCCTACCTGGTGGTGGTGTCGGTGGGCACCCTGCTGGCCGGCATCGCCCTGGGCACCGCCGAGGCGCTGCAGGCCGCGCTGTTCTACCTGATCCACAGCACCTGGATGGCCGGCGCGCTGTTTTTGATCGCCGACCTGATCGCCCGCCAGCGCGGCGTCAAGGGCGGCCAGCTGGTGCAGGGCGCGGCACTGCAGAACCCGCACCTGCTCGGCGCGCTGTTCTTCGTCGGCGCCATCGCCGTGGCCGGTCTGCCGCCGCTGTCCGGTTTCCTCGGCAAGCTGCTGCTGCTGCAGGCGGTCGGCCCCGGCTGGCAGGGGCTGTTCCTCTGGCCGCTGGTGCTGATCGGCGGCCTGGTCACCCTGGTCAGCCTCAGCCGCGCCGGCAGCACGCTGTTCTGGCGTGTGGGCCTGAGCCAGCTGGACAGTGCCGAACTGGACAAGGGCCGTCTGCTGGCCGCCACCGGCCTGCTGCTGACCGGGCCGCTGCTGGTGGCGCTGGCGCAGCCGGTGCTGACGTACCTCGCCGCCACCGTGGCGCAACTGCACGACCTGGAGAGTTACCGCATGATCCTGCAGAGCGGAGGTGCGTCATGAAGGCGCGCCGCTGGTTGCCCCACCCCCTGCTGAGCCTGTGCCTGCTGTTCGTCTGGTTGCTGCTGGTCAACGATTTCGGCCTCGGCCACTGGCTGCTCGGCGCCTTCCTCGGCTGGCTGATCCCGCTGGTCACCCAGGTGTTCTGGATCAACCCGCCGCGGGTGCGCAAGCCGCTCAAGCTGAGCCTGTTCCTGCTGCGCGTGCTGCTCGACATCGTGGTCGCCAACCTGCAGGTGGCCAAGCTGATCCTCGGCCCGATCAGCCGCCTGCGTCCGGCCTTCGTCGAGGTGCCGCTGCAGCTGAGCGACGAGCTGGCGCTGACCATGCTCGCCAGCATCGTCTCGCTGACCCCCGGCACGGTGTCGGCCGACCTCAGCGACGACAAGCGCATGCTGCTGGTGCACAGCCTCGATGTCGACGACGAACAAGAGCTGGTGCGCAGCATCCAGACCCGTTACGAAGCGCCGCTGCTGGAGGTGTTCGCATGCTCGCCTACGTGATCCCGATCTGCCTGACCATCATGGGCCTGGCCCTGGTGCTGACCCTGGCGCGCCTGATCAAGGGGCCGGACATGCCGGACCGCATCCTCGCCCTGGACACCCTGTACATCAACGCCATCGCCCTGATCGTGCTGTTCGGCATCTGGCTCGGTTCCGACCTCTATTTCGAGGCGGCGCTGCTGATCGCGGTGATGGGCTTTATCGGCACCGTGGCAGTGGCCAAGTACCTGCTGCGCGGCGATATCATCGAATAACGACCTGCTATGGAGACTGCTGCATGGACACCCTGATCGAAGGCCTGGTCGCCCTGTTCCTGCTGCTCGGCAGCCTGTTCGCCCTGGTCGGCGCCATCGGCCTGTACCGCCTGCCGGACTTCTTCATGCGCCTGCACGGACCGACCAAGGCCACCACCCTGGGCGTCGGCGGCATGGTCATCGCCTCGCTGATCTACTTCGGCAGCCGCGGCAACGGCCTCAGCCTGCACGAACTGCTGATCACCCTGTTCCTCTTCATCACCGCCCCGGTCAGCGCCCATATGCTGGCCAAGGCGGCGCTGCAGCAGAAGCTGCCGCTCAGCGAGCAGACCCGCGGGCGGCCCTGGGAACAGTAGTTGAGCGGGATCCATAGCCGAGCGGCCCGCGCCTCGCGCACGGGCCCAATGTCTGGAACCATTTGCCCGTACGCAGTCACCTCGCGGCCATCGCCGACGGTGCGACCCTTTGCCGCCTGAGGCGTTAAGGCTTTAGCCCGAGCATATCGCGCGCCACCGCTTCGGCCACTCGGATGCCGTCCACCCCGGCGGAAAGAATGCCGCCGGCATAGCCCGCGCCTTCGCCGGCCGGGTACAGGCCCTTGAGATTCAGGCTCTGCAGGTCGTCGCCGCGGGTGATGCGCACCGGCGAGGAGGTGCGCGTCTCGATGCCGGTGAGCACCGCGTCAGCCAGGTCGAAGCCCTTGATCTGCTTGGCGAAGGCCGGCAGCGCCTCGCGGATGGCTTCGATGGCGAAGTCCGGCAGCGACGGCGCCAGGTCGCCCAGCTTGACCCCCGGTTTGTACGAGGGTGTGACCTCGCCCAGGGCGGTCGACGGCTGGCCTTTGATGAAGTCGCCGACCAGTTGCCCCGGCGCCTCGTAGTTGCGCCCGCCGAGCACGTAGGCGTGGGATTCCAGGCGCTCCTGCAGTTCGACGCCGGCCAGCGGGCCGCCCGGATAGTCCTGCTCGGGGGTGATGCCGACGACTATGCCGGCGTTGGCGTTGCGCTCGTTGCGCGAATACTGGCTCATGCCGTTGGTGACCACCCGCTCCGGTTCGGAGGTGGCGGCGACCACGGTGCCGCCCGGGCACATGCAGAAGCTGTACACCGAGCGGCCGTTGCTGGCGTGGTGCACCAGCTTGTAGTCGGCGGCGCCGAGCTTGGGATGGCCGGCGTACTTGCCCAGGCGTGCGCGGTCGATCAAGGACTGCGGGTGCTCGATGCGGAAGCCCACCGAGAAGGGCTTGGCCTCCAGGTACACGCCGCGGGCATGCAGCATGCGGAAGGTGTCGCGCGAGCTGTGGCCGAGGGCGAGGATCACGTGGCGGCTGAGGATCTGCTCGCCGCTGTCCAGCACCACGCCGGTGAGCTGGCCGTCTTCCATGATCAGGTCGCTGACGCGCTGCTGGAAGCGCACCTCGCCGCCCAGGGCCTTGATCTCCTCGCGCATGGTGGCGACCACGCCGGTGAGGCGGAAGGTGCCGATATGCGGCTTGCTGACGTAGAGGATTTCTTCCGGCGCGCCGGCCTTGACGAACTCCTGCAGCACCTTGCGCCCGTGGTGGTGCGGATCCTTGATCTGGCTGTAGAGCTTGCCGTCGGAGAAGGTGCCCGCGCCGCCCTCGCCGAACTGCACGTTGGACTCGGGGTCGAGCTGGTTCTTGCGCCACAGGCCCCAGGTGTCCTTGGTGCGCTGGCGCACTTCCTTGCCGCGCTCCAGCACTATGGGGCGCAAACCGGCCTGGGCCAGGATCAGCGCGGCGAAGATGCCGCAGGGGCCGAAACCGACGACCAGGGGGCGCTCATCCAGCGGCGCCTTGGCCTGGCCGACCGGCTTGTAGGCGATATCCGGCGCCGGGCCGACCTGCTTGTCGTGCGCCAGGCGGGCGAGCAGGGCGGCTTCGTCCTTGACCGCGCAATCGAGGGTGTAGATGAACGGCATCTCGCCGAATTTCTTGCGCGCATCGTAGCTGCGCTTGAACACGCTGAAATCGAGCAGCTCGGCGTCGTCGATGCCCAGGCGCTGGACGATGGCCGGGCGCAAGGCGTCGTCGGCGTGGTCGAGGGGCAGTTTCAGTTCGGTCAGGCGAATCATGGCGAGTATCCCGCAGGGCCGGTGGCGATCCGGCAGAGTGAAAAAGGCCGGCGATTGTACAGGATCGCCGCCCGCAGGTCGTCAGCCGGCCTGCGGCAGCGGCCAGGCCAGCAGCACGTCGAGCATGCGGTTGGCGAAGGCCCATTCGTTGTCGTACCAGGCCAGCACCTTGACCAGCTCGTCCTGCACCCGGGTGTGGTTGAGGTCGACCACGCAGGACAGCGGGTAGCCGTTGAAGTCGCTGGACACCAGCGGCAGCGCGTTGCACTCCATCACCCCGGCCGGCAGCGCCGCCGCCCCGGCCTGCAGCGCGGCGTTGATCGCCTCGCGGCTGGTCGGCCGCTCGGCGGTGAAGGTCAGGTCGAGCAGCGATACGTTGGGCGTCGGCACCCGCACCGACAGGCCATCCAGGCGCCCGGCCAGTTCCGGCAGCACCAGGCCGATGGTCTTGGCCGCGCCGGTGCTGGTGGGAATCATCGACAGCGCCGCGGCGCGGGCGCGGTAGAGGTCCTTGTGCGCCTTGTCCAGCAGGTTCTGGTCGTTGGTGTAGGCGTGCACCGTGTTGATCAGGCCCTGGCGGATGCCCACGGCCTGGTGCAGCACCTTGGCCAGCGGCGCCAGGCAGTTGGTGGTGCAGGAGGCGTTGGAGACGATCTGCTGATTGCCCAGCAGCTCATGGTTGACGCCGTAGACCACGGTCAGGTCGGCGCTTTCCAGCGGGTGCGAGAGCAGCACGCGCTGGGCCCCGGCGGTCAGGTGCTGTTCGACCTGGGCGCGTTTCTTGAACTTGCCCGAGCACTCCAGCACCAGGTCGACGCCGAGGCGGTTCCACGGCAGGTTGAAGGCTTCGCGCTCGCAGAGCAGGTGGATCGACTGGCCGGCCAGGTGCAACTGGTCGCCCTGCAGCTCGACCTCGCCGGGGAAGCGGCCGAAGGTCGAATCGAAGCGGGTCAGGTGGGCGAGGGTGGCGTGGTCGCCGAGGTCGTTGATCGCGATCAGGCGGATGCGTTGCTGCAGATCGCGCTGCACCAGGGCGCGCAGCAGGGCGCGGCCGATGCGCCCGTATCCGTTCAGGGCTACTCGTAGCATGGCGGTCTCCTTCCGGCTTTGCTCTGTGCAGCTTAGGAGCCAGTTGGCGAGCCTGCCGCGCAGGACTGTGGCAAAAAATCACCGGGAGTGATTTTTGACGTCGCTTGCGACGGCCCAAAGGGGCACCGCCAGGGATGGCAGGTGACAAAAAACTTCCGGGAGAAGTTTTTGACGTCGCCTGCGACGGCCCGCAGGGGGCCGCCAGACATCGCCGGCAAGCCGGCGCCTACGCGGCGGGGCTCAGTTGCGCGCGCCGCCG
>NZ_AVOF01000090.1:0-9335 GCF_000465935.2 Pseudomonas sp. EGD-AK9 | reverse complement strand
AGCCAGGCGCGCAGCAGCGGCGCGGCCTTCATGTCGGTGGGGAACACGCGCCCGGAGGTGCCGACGAAGGTGTCGATGCCCAGGTCGTGAATCCAGGCGCGCAGGGCGTCGGCGTCGAAGTCCTGCAGCAGCGCCGCGACTTCCCGCTGACGCTCGCCGTAGCGGCCGACAAAGGCGTCCTTCGGTTCCGAGTGGGTGATATTCATGCCGCCGACCCCGGCCAGGAGGAACTTGCGTCCCAGCGAGGGCATGGCGTCGTACAGCTCGACGCGCACCCCGGCGCGGGCCAGCACCTCGGCGGCCATCAAGCCGGCGGGGCCGCCGCCGACGATGGCGACCAGGGGAGCGGTGGGGGCGGGGATGACGGACATGCGGCGACCGGCAGGGCGAGGAAAGGGCGCATTCTAGCGGAAGGGGCAGGGCTCGGGTGGAGCCCTGCGGCATCAGGCCAGGCGCGCGTCCAGGCTGTTCTGCGCCAGGCGTCTGGCCTGCTCCTCGCTCATGCCCAGATGCTGGTGCAGGGCGGCGAAGTTCTCGCCGACGTAGCCGCCGAAGTAGGCCGGATCGTCCGAATTCACCGTCACCTTCACCCCGCGCTCGAGCATCTCGAGGATGTTGTGCTGGCCCATATGCTCGAACACGCACAGCTTGATATTGGACAGCGGGCAGACGGTCAGCGGGATCTGCTCGTCGATAAGGCGCTGCATCAGCCGCTCGTCCTCGCTGGCGCGCACGCCGTGGTCGATGCGCTCGACCTTGAGCAGGTCCAGCGCTTCCCAGATGTACTCGGGCGGGCCTTCCTCGCCGGCATGCGCCACCGAGTGCAGGCCTTCGCTGCGCGCCTTGGCGAACACCCGCTCGAACAGCCGCGGCGGGAAGCCTTTTTCCGAACTGTCGAGGCCGACGCCGATAAAGGCGTCGCGAAACGGCATGGCCTGTTCCAGGGTCTTGAACGCCTCTTCCTCGGGCAGGTGACGCAGGAAGCTGAGGATCAGGCCATGGCTGATGCCCAGTTGCTGCTCGCCGTCGCGCAGCGCCTGCTGGATGCCGCGCAGCACCACCTCGAAGGGAATGCCGCGGTCGGTGTGGGTCTGCGGGTCGAAGAAGGGTTCGACGTGGATGACGTTCTGCGCCTTGCAGCGTTGCAGGTAGGCCCAGGTCAGGTCGTAGAAATCCTGCTCGCTGCGCAGTACGTTGGCGCCGGCGTAGTACAGGTCGAGAAATTCCTGCAGGTTGTTGAAGGCATAGGCCGCGCGCAGGGTCTTGACATCGGTCCAGGGCAGGGCGATCTGGTTGCGTTCGGCCAGGGCGAACAGCAGCTCGGGCTCCAGCGAGCCCTCCAGGTGCAGGTGCAGTTCGGCCTTGGGCAGGGCGTTGAGCCATTCGGGCATGGTCGGTTCTCGTCGTCAGGCTTGCGGTGCGGCCAAGTTTAACCGCTGGGACAGGATCGCGCTGTGCCGCATGGCCCGCTGCGTAGGGTGGACATCGCTTTTCATGTCCACCACAACGTTCGTTCCGGCTGCACGAGCGGTGGATGAAAAGAGCGTCATCCACCCTACGCTGCAATCAGCCCTGTGCCGCCTCACGCCGATAGGCATAGGTATCGGCGAAGCGCGACAGCAGGTACGCGGCGCTGGTCACCGGCGGGTACTTGGCCGGGTTGTCCGCGCTGGAGCAGTTCGGTAGGCAGTCGATCAGGGTGTCCGGGTGCGGCTCGGCGAAGAAGGGCATGGAGTAGCGATCCACCCCCAGCGGGCTGATCACCCGGTGCGGGGTGGAGGTGTAGCGGTCGTTGCTCCAGCGCGCCAGCATGTCGCCGATATTGACCACGAAGCTGCCGGCCAGCGGCGGCGCGTCGACCCACTGGCCGTCGCGCGAACGCACCTGCAGGCCACCGGCATCGTCCTGGTAGAGCAGGGTGATGCAGCCGTAGTCGGTATGCGCGCCGGCGCCCTGCTGGTCACTGCTGCTGGCGGTGTGGCGCGGCGGGTAGTGAATCAGGCGCAGCACGCTGATCGGCTCATGGAAGCGCGCGTCGAAGAAGTCGTGCGCGATGTCCAGGGCCATGGCCATGGCGCGCAGCAGGGTCTTGGCCAGCGCCTGCATATCGGCGTAATGCTGTTCCATCAGCGCGGCCCAGCCGGGCAGATCCGGGTGGCGATTCGGCCCGCGCAGCGGTTTGCCGGCCACGACATCCGGATGATCCACCGGCATATGGAAACCCATATCGAAGGTTTCCTTCAGGTCGCTCGGCTTGCTCGGGTCGAGCTGCTCGGTGGCGATGGCGCCATAGCCACGATGGTGGGCGGTCTGGGTGATATCGATCTTGAGTTTGTCGTCGGCAGGCAGGGCGAAGAAGCGCTTCGCCGCACTGAGCAGGGCGTCGATGCGCTCGGCGCGGATGGGGTGGCCGACGATATAGAAGAAGCCCCAGTCGCGGCAGGCGCGGTCGATCTGTTCGGCCACGGCAGGCCAGGCCGACGCGTCGTTGCTGTACAGAGGGGCGATATCGATAAGGGGTAGGCTGTGCATAAAAGCTCCGGGGTGTTGCTGCGAGTCTTCTCGTACCCAGGGCAGCGGTGCGTGGCGCCGAAGACCGGCGCCACGGTGATGCGGTTCTGCTGAGATAAACAGGGACGGCATCGGTAGTTGCAAGGCGGCGGGTGAAACCCGCCAGCCGCTTACTTCGGCAACTCGGCCTTCAGGTTTTCCACGTAGTAGTTCATCGCGGCCAGCTCGGCGTTGGTCGCGCTCACGCCGTCGGCAATGCGCACCGCGCCGCTCTGATCCTTGATCGGACCGGTGAAGGGGTGGAATTTGCCGCTGCGGATGTCGGCGATGATCTGCTCGGCCTCGCTCTTCACCTCGGCCGGTACCAGGTCGCTGATCGGCAGGTCGATGGTGTCCTCGGCCAGGCCGCCCCAGAAGTCCTGGCTCTGCCAGTTGCCGTCGAGCACCGCCTGGGTGGATTTGACGTAGTGCGGGCCCCAGTCGTTGACGATGGAGGTGAGCACGGCCTTGGGCCCGAAGTGGGCCATGTCCGAGGCGTAGCCGACAGAATAGACGCCGCGCCGCTCGGCGGTCTGGATCGGCGCCGGGCTGTCGGTGTGCTGGAAGATCACGTCCACGCCCTGGTCGATCAGCGCGTTGGCGGCGTCGGACTCCTTGCCCGGATCGAACCAGGTATTGACCCACACCACCTTGATCTCGGTGCCGGGGTTGTACTTGTCCAGGGCCAGCTGGATGGCGTTGATGTCGCGGATCACCTCGGGGATGGGGAAGGAGGCGACGTAGCCGACCTTCTTGGTCTTGGTCATCTTCGCCGCGAGGAAGCCGCCGACGTAGCGCCCCTCGTAGGAGCGCGACAGGTAGGTGGCGAGGTTCTTGTCCTGCTTGTAGCCGGTGGCGTGCTCGAAGGTCACCTTGGGAAATTGCTTGGCCACCTTCAGCGTCGGGTTCATGTAGCCGAAGGAAGTGGTGAAGATCAGGTCGTAGCCGCCCTTGGCCATGTTGCGGATCACCCGTTCGGCGTCGGCGCCTTCCGGCACGTTCTCGACATAGCTGGTGCTGACCTTGTCGCCCAGTTCCTTGATCAGCGCCTGGCGGCCCTGCTCGTGCTGGTAGGTCCAGCCGTGGTCGCCGATGGGGCCGATGTAGACGAAGCCGACCTTCAGCGGATCGGCGGCGGAGGCGCCGAGCATGGCGCCAAAGCCCAGGGCGGCGACGAGGGTGCGCAGCAGCGGTTTCTTGCTCTTCTTGTGCATGGTGGGTGCAGCTCCAGTCTTGGTGTTGGGGTGGCCGTTGGTTGGCTGATCCCCTGACTGCAAAAAGCTGACCAACAAGACAGATAGCCGTGGCGAAAGCCCTGGCGGGCAAGGGGTGGGAAGATGGTGGAGCGCTATTGGTGCGCAGGATGTGCAGGTGCTGCGTTGTGGTGCGAGATGTGGCGTCTTTGGCCGGTAGTGTGTGCCGTGCACACCGTCGTGATGCGGTGCGCACGGCTCACTGCTCGGGCGTCCTCAACCGTTGATCAGCTGCTTCGCCGCCTGACGGTGATCGGCGATCAGCTGCGCCACGTCCAGCCCCTCGATCTGCCCGTCGATGACGCGCCAGATGCCGGCGATCATCATCCGGTCGGCGCGGTCGGCGCCGCACAGCAGCAGCGCGGAAATCGGATCGTGGCTGCCGGAGAAGCGCAGCTCGTCGAGCTTGAACAGCGCCAGGTCGGCCTGCTTGCCCACCGCCAGTTCGCCGATATCGCTGCGCCCCAGCAACTTCGCCGAGCCCTTGCTGGCCCAGCCGAGCACGCGTTGCGGGGTGATCTGCTCGGCGCCGTAGCGCAGGCGCTGGATGTACAGCGCCTGGCGCGCCTCGAGGATCATGTTCGAAGCATCGTTGGAGGCCGAGCCATCGACCCCCAGGCCCAGCGGCGCACCGGCGACCTCCAGCTCGACACTGGGGCAGATGCCCGAAGCCAGGCGCATGTTGGAGCTGGGGCAATGGCAGATGCCGGTACCGGCGGCGCCAAGGCGGGTGATTTCGTCCGGGTTGAAATGGATGCCGTGGGCCAGCCAGGTGCGCGGGCCTAGCCAGCCGACGCTGTCCAGGTAATCCACGGTGCGCAGGCCGAAGCGCTGCAGGCAGAAATCTTCCTCGTCGAGGGTTTCGGCCAGGTGGGTGTGCAGGCGCACGTCCAGTGCCTCGGCCAGTTCGGCGCTCTGGCGCATGATGGCCTGGGTCACCGAGAAGGGCGAGCAGGGCGCCAGGGCGATCTGGATCTGCGCGCCGTCGCCACGCTGGTGGTACTGGCCGATCAGGCGCTGGCTGTCGGCCAGGATCACCTCGCCCTGCTGCACCGTCTGCTGCGGCGGCAGGCCGCCGTCGGCTTCGCTCAGGCTCATGGAGCCGCGGGTGAGCATGGCGCGCATACCCAGTTCGCGCACCGCCTCGACCTGCACGTCGATGGCATTCTCCAGGCCGCCGGGGAACAGGTAGTGGTGATCGGCAGCCGTGCTGCAACCGGACAGCAACAGTTCGGCCAGCGCCACCTTGCTGGCCAGGGCCAGTTTCTCCGGCGTCAGGCGCGCCCAGACCGGGTAGAGCGTCTTCAGCCAGGGGAACAGCGGCTGATTGACCACCGGCGCCCAGGCGCGGGTGAGGGTCTGGTAGAAGTGATGGTGGGTGTTGATCAGGCCCGGCAGCACCACATGCTCGCGGGCATCGAACACCTGCTGGCAGGGCGCGGCAGGTTGCTGTCCCTTGCTGAGCACCTCACTGATGCGGCCATCCTCGATCACCAGACCGCCGGAAGCATCCAGGTCGTTGGCGGTGAAGATGGCGAGGGGGTTCTTGATCCAGATACGGGTAGCTGCCATGAGCAGGCTCCTCTGAGGTTGATGTCAGGTAAGCCAGCTCAGTGTTGACCCTGTCTGCTGATCCAGGTGCGTCGGAATCGACGTGCGGCGCACGATAGCTGACTCTGGGGTCAGGGGCAATGTCCGGTGCGCGGCGCACCCTACCGGCCGCGCGCGCCGTTACTCATCTCAATGCCCCGGCTGCCACGGCTGGCCCAGCGACACCGGTGCATACAGCCGGGTCTTGATCGCATCGCGCGAGAGCAGCACCAGCACCAGGATAGTGGCGACGTAGGGCAGCATGGCCAGCAGGTTCGAGGGGATCGACAGGCCGATGCCCTGCGCTACCAGGTGGAGGATGCTGGCCAGGCCGAACAGGTAGGCACCGAGCAGCACGCGCAGCACCCGCCAGCTGGCGAACACCACCAGCGCCAGGGCGATCCAGCCACGCCCGGCGGTCATGTTTTCCGCCCACATCGGCGTGTACGCCAGCGACAGGTAGCCGCCCGCGAGACCAGCCATGGCGCCGCCGAACAGCACCGCCAGGGTGCGCACGCGCAGCACCGGCAGGCCCATGGCGCTGGCGGCGTCCGGGTTCTCGCCGACGGCCTGGATGATCAGGCCGATGCGGCTTTTCAGCAGCACCCAGGCCACCAGCGCGAACAGGGCGAAGGACAGGTAGATCAGCACGTCCTGGGCGAACAGCATGCGCCCGATCAGCGGGATGTCCGCCAGCAGCGGAATGACGATGGGCTCGAAGCCGCTCAGCGGCTTGCCGACCCAGGCGGCGCCGACGAAGGTGGACAGGCCGACGCCGAAGATGGTCAGGGCCAGGCCGGTGGCTACCTGGTTGGCATTGAAGCCCAGCGCCACGGCGGCGAACAGCAGCGACAGCAGCATGCCGGCGGCAATGGCCAGCAGCACGCCGAGCCACAGGCTGCCGGTGCTGAAGGCGACGATAAAGCCGATCACTGCGCCGAACAGCATCATGCCTTCCTGGCCGAGGTTGAGCACGCCGCTCTTCTCGCACACCAGCTCGCCCAGGGCCACCAGCAGCAGCGGCGTGCCGGTGCGCACCATGGCGTAGAAGATATTGGTCAACAGATCGAGATCCATGGGGATTTCCTTGGCGTTCAGGGGGTGGCTTCGGCAAGCGTTTCGCGGCGTGCCCATTTCCACTGCAGCCGGGGCCGGTAGAGGATCAGCACGTCGCAGGCCAGCAGGTAGAACAGCATCATTCCCTGGAACAGCTGGGTGATCGCCTGCGGCAGGTTGAGGTTCATCTGGGCGTTCTCCCCGCCCAGGTAGAGCAGCGCCATCAGCAGGCTGGCAGCGACGATGCCGAGCGGATTGAGGCGCCCCAGAAAGGCCACGGTGATCGCCGCGTAGCCGTAGCCGGGCGAGACCTGCGGCACCAGTTGACCGATGGGGCCGGCCACTTCGCCGACGCCAGCCATGCCGGCCAGGGCGCCGCTGACCAGCAGGGCGAACCACACCAGGCGTTTCTCGCGAAAGCCGACGAAGCCGGCGGCGCGCTTGTCCAGGCCCAGCACCTTGATCTGGAAGCCGAGAAAGCTCTTGTGCAGCAGCACCCACACCGCCACCAGGGCCAGCAGCGCCAGGTACAGGCCGCCATGCAGGCGCCCGTCCTCGCTGACCAGCGGCAGGCGGCTGGCATCGCCGAACATGGCCGATTCGGGGAAGTTGAAACCGGCCGGGTCCTTCAGCGGGCCATGCACGAACAGCAGCAACAGGTTCAGCGCGATGTAGTTGAGCATGATGCTGGTAAGGATTTCGTTGGCGTTGAACTGCGTGCGCAGCCAGGCGGTGAGCCCGGCCCAGGCCGCACCCGCGCAGGTGCCGGCCAGCACCACCCAGGCCAGCGCCCAGCGGCTGTCCCAGTCGATCAGTTGCAGGGCCATGGCGCTGCCGGCGAGTGCGCCGATCAGCAGTTGGCCTTCGGCGCCGATGTTCCAGATGCGCGCCTGGTAGGCCACTGCCAGGCCGAGGGCGCAAAGCAGGATCGGCAGTGCCTTGACCAGCAGTTCGGACACGCCGTACCAGTCGCTGACTGGTGCGATCAGCAGGGTGTGCAGGGTCTCCAGCGGGGCATGGCCGAGCAGGGTGAACAGCAGCATGCCGCTGAGCAGGGTCAGCACGGCGGCCAGCAGCGGCGACAGCCAGAGCATGGGGCGCGATTGCTGGCCGCGTGGTTCCAGGGATAACAGCATGACGGGCTCCGTCAGCAGGCCGCAGCGGCGGCGGGTTGATCGAATTCACCGGCCATCCAGCGGCCGACGTCTACGCTGGAGACCTGCGCCGTCTCGGCCAGCGGCGACAGCCGCCCGCTGCACAGGGCGCCAATGCGGTCGCTGATCTGCAGCAGCTCGTCGAGGTCTTCGGAGATCACCAGGATCGCCGCGCCGGCATCGCGCAGGGCGATCAGCGCGCGGTGGATGGCGGCGGCCGCGCCGACGTCCACGCCCCAGGTCGGGTGCGCGGCCACCAACAGTTTCGGGTTCTGCAGAATCTCTCGACCGAGGATAAATTTCTGCAGATTGCCGCCGGACAGGCTGCGCGCCACGGTATCGGCATTCGGCGTCTTCACTGCGAAGCGGCGGATGATTTCCTCGGCCAGTGCGCGCACCTTGCCGCGCTGCACCAGGCCGCCCTTGACCAGGCCCTGGCCGAAGGCGGTGAGCAGGGCGTTGTCCACCAGGCTCATCTCCGGCACGGCGCCATGGCCGAGGCGTTCGGCGGGGACGAAGGCCAGGCCCAGCCCGCGCCGTGCATCGGGGTGCAGATTGGCCACCGGCGTGGCATCTATGCTGACCCGCTCGCGTTCGCCACGCGGTAGGCGGGTCTCGCCGCTAAGCAGGGCGAGCAGTTCGTCCTGGCCATTGCCGGCCACGCCAGCGATGCCGACGATCTCGCCGCTGCGCACCTCCAGGCGAAGGTGTTCGAGCGAGCAGCCGAACGGATCGGGGTTGTGCCAGCTGAGGTCATCGACACGCAGCCGTGGCAGGCCGCCGCTGACTTTCGGGTAGCTGCTTTCCAGCCCCTCGGCATCGCCAACCATCAACCGCGCCAGCTCCAGGTCGCTGCATTCGGCCGGCACGCAATGGCCGGACACGCGCCCGCCACGCAGCACCGTGGCGCTCTGGCACAGCGCGCGCACTTCGCCGAGCTTGTGGCTGATAAAGAGGATGCTGCAGCCCTCGGCGGCCAGGCGGCGCAGGGTGACGAACAGCTCGTCGGCCTCCTGCGGGGTGAGCACCGAGGTGGGTTCGTCGAGGATCAGCAGTTGGATGTCCTGCATCAGGCAGCGGACGATCTCCACCCGCTGGCGCTCACCGATGGACAGGCTGTGCACCAGGCGCGTCGGCTCTAGGGCCATGCCGTAGCGCTGCGACACCTTGCGAATCTTCGGTTCCAACTGCTTCGGTGTGCCGGCGTCCGCCCCCATCGCCAGGGCGATGTTCTCGGCGACGGTCAGGGTCTCGAACAGCGAGAAATGCTGGAACACCATGCCGATGCCCAGGCCGCGCGCCATGGCCGGATCGCGCATCTTCAAGGCCTGGCCCTGCCAGCGAATCTCGCCGCTGCTGGGCTGAGTGACGCCGTAGATGATCTTCATCAGCGTGCTCTTGCCGGCACCGTTCTCGCCGAGCAGGGCGCGGATCTCGCCGGGGGCGATGGTCAGGTCGATACGGTCGTTGGCCAGGCAGCCGGGGTATTGCTTGCTGATGGCGGTCAGCTGCAGGCGTGGGGCATTGGGTGGGGCGGACATGGAAATCGCTCGTCGATAGGAGGCGAGCGGAGTCAAAGCAAAAACCTGGCCATGGAGTCAGAAAAGCCTGGCGGCGGGTTGCCCCCGTTGCCCTATCGGCGCACGCCGCCCCGGGCTGGTGCGGCGCCATGCCGCGACCAGGCGGTACGCACCAGAAGCAGGCGCGGCGGCGCCGCATGCGGCCGGTTGCC